>SUVM01000034.1 GCA_015062015.1 Akkermansiaceae bacterium
GTGCGCCAGCCTTTCATTTCAAGAGCCGGTATAATGTTCATTGCAAACTCATTCTACCACAACTCTTGATGGTTGGCGCGCCTCAGTCCGTCATTCCGCGACTTTTTTGACGCAGTGCCAAAAAAATGGCAAAATGTCAAAAATAATCCTTGCATTCCAGTAGGAAAAGTGGTAAATAAAGGTCATGAGCACGCAGTTCATCGAATACCCGAAATGCACAACCTGCAAAAAGGCCAAAAAGTGGCTGGCAGAGCAGGGGGTGGTATTCTGCGAGCGCCATATTGCAGAGCAGGCTCCGACCGAGCAAGAGCTGCGCACATGGTGGCAAGCAAGCGGGTTGCCGCTGAAACGCTTTTTCAACACAAGCGGGGTAAAATACCGCGAGCTGAATCTTGCCGCCAAGTTAGGCGAGATGAGCGAGGAAGAGCAGTTGCAGCTGTTGGCAAGCGATGGTATGTTGGTGAAGCGGCCTCTGCTCGTTACCGATGATGGTTCGGTAGTGCCCGGCTTCAAAGAGGCGGCTTGGTGCACGGCCCTCGGTAAGTAAAGTTTTGTTCATGTATGCGCGAAGGTGGGCGTGAAGGAGAGAGCACGACCCACCCCTTACAAGCCGCCCTCCCCGGATAGGGAGGGCGGCACTTGCTTAAGGATTTTGGATGTTTGATGTTTGATTTTGGCTTTTGGATTTTTTTGTTTTTTAGCATTTGCTTGGTATCTTTGGGCTTGTCAAGGCGCGAAAAAAAAGCTAGGGTATGCGCATGTTTACAAAATGTTTGTTTATGGCCGGAGTTATAGCAGGTGCTGTGGCATCTGCCGCGTCTATGGAATGGATGACGGATTTGGAACAAGCCGGGGAGAAAGCTGCAGCGGAAGGCAAGCTGTTGTTGGTGGAGTTTACGGGCTCGGATTGGTGTACGGCTTGCAAGGTTCAGAAAAAGAAAGTGCTGGAAAAACCGGAGTTTACTGATTGGGCACAGCAGCATTATGTGCCGGTGATGGTGGATGTACCCAATAATGCGGCTTTGGTAGGGGGCAAAGCCCGGCTGCAAGCTAATAAGCAAATATGCGAAGATTATGGGATAAAAGTATTCCCGGCCTTGGTTGTGATGACCCCGGAGCTGGTGCCGATGGGGGCGTATTATGGTATACAGGCATCCCCGGCTGCTGCTATTACCACATTGCAGGGGTGTAATCCGGCTGTGGAGCGCTTCAGAAAAACCATGGCTTTGCCGGCAGAGCAACGTGCTGATGCTTTGCTGGCTATGTTGAATAAAAGCCCCGAGTCCTCGCGTAAAAATAATTTGCCCCTCATGCGCCTTATTGCAGAGGCCGATGCCGATAACTCAACAGGCATACGGGCTGTCTACCTCTCTTTACAGCAAATACGCATGCTGGATGCACAGCTTAAAGAGGCAGAAAACATTGCAGAGAAGCTGGCTGTAATAGAGCACACCCTGCCCCAAGCCTTGCCCGAAAACAAAGCCGCCATTCTTAAACGCAAAGAAACCTTGCTGAGGGTGCGGGCGATAGAGTTGTTGCAGGCACCTGCCTCTGTGGCAGATGTAGAGCTGTCTCGCGATTTTGCCCTGCAGGCTGTTGATTGCATGACGGATGAAACTGCCCGAACATCGCAAAGAAAATCCGTAGAACAGTATTATGCCAACCCCAAGGCTCTTTACCAAGAACTAAAAAAGAAACAGCCGCCAATCAAGAAAATCAGAAAATAAAGCTTGACATAAGAAAAGAAGCGTGTATAATTCCTCCGCGCGCTGCGACGGTAACGCAGCCCTAAAAGACTATGAAAGCTGATCTGCATCCTAAGTACAATCCTGTAGTGTTCGTGGACATCACCACGGGCCGCCGCTTCATTACCCGCTCCACCGCTACCTCCGCTAAGACCGAGGTTATTGATGGTGTAGAGCACTATGTGATTTCCTGCGGTATCACCTCCGACTCTCACCCCTTCTTCACCGGTAAGAACCAGTTTGTGGACACCGAGGGTCGTATCGACAAGTTCCAGAAGCGCTTCGGCTCCGTGCGTCGCGCCAAGAAACCCTCCCTTTCCTAATTATTGCGCCGTTGCGCCCGGTGCGCTACGGTTGTGTCTTATTCAACGGCTGCTGTGCTTCGGTACGGCAGCTGTTGTGTTTCTTATTGCGCGCGGATGATACTGCAAAAAACGGGGCTGCGCCTTAAATTCGCTTGCATTCCTGTTTGATTTTGGTAGAATGCTGCCAACGCATACATATTTGTTTATGAACATCAGAAAAACATTGAAAACGATGGTGCCTGCTGCATTGGTTGGGCTCTCAATGCTGACCGCCGGTTGCCGCTCCTCCCTGTATTACGCGGCAGAACGAGGCGATGCTCAAGCTGTGGAACACGCTATCCGCGTGCAAGGTGCCAACCCGGATGCCCCGTTGGACCCCGGCAATGCCTCTTGGTGCGGGTTGACCCTGATGCTTCTTTTCCATATTGATATGGTGATGTACCCCGCTACCTTGGGTACTTGGCATGCTATGTGGGGTGGCGACCCGCCTACCGAGCGCTTGTATGACTGGGCAACGGAAACCCCGCTGCAGGCCGCCAAACGCCGTGGGCATCAGAATGTTGTTGAGACGTTGAATGCTTGTCAGGTAAAATAATAGGCCGTTATCATTAATTTAGCAAAGCTTATATTACAATGAATATTTTTTCTACATTAAAAATCGGAGGTGTTGCGCTGGCTGCAGCTGCTACTGTTTTTATGAGCAGTTGCCGTAGTGTGCTTTATAATGCGGCAGAGCGTGGCGATTTACGAACCGTAGAACTGCAACTCACCGAGCGCCATGCAGATGTGAATGCCAAACCCTCCAAGGCCCATTTGTGGTGGCAAATCCCCACCTATTTGGTAACGGTGCCGGTGGATATTACGCTTAACTACGGCTCTGTGTTTATTTTGCCGCTCTATGTGGAGAATCCGTTTGTCACAACCAAATGGGTTGCGGATTTTGGTAAAAAGACCGCCTTGGAAGCTGCTTTAGAGAATGGGCATCTTGATGTAGTGGAATGCTTGATTGCCCACGGGGCTAAATGTAGCCCGGAGCTGAAAGCTCGCTTTAATGAAGAGAAGGAAACCAAAAAACTTTTGCAGGAAGCTAAGCAAAAACTCAGAAATCGAGACACCGGTAAGGCAGAAGCCGCTAAGTGGGAAAAGATGTATAAAGACGAAGTGCGTATTAATCGGGCCACCACTCCGCAATAAATTCGTCATTGCTTTATCAGGCAAAAAGGCAGCTCTTTCTACGGAGCTGCTTTTTTTTTAGCCGTTTTACCGGTAGCAGGTAAAGTAACGTGCCCCGATATTGGATATTGCCAAATGTGCAAAATATGGTAGAATAAGGCAGATTCCACACCGTAAAAGGATGATTTGATATGAAAGCGTTAATACGAAAAGTGCGGTTGTTGTCGGCATGGGTAGTTTTGGGGATGACGCTGCTCTTGCCGTTGAAAGCCACAGGGAGCCAAGAGCCGGGGCCGGTGGCTCAGCAAGAGGTGGCGCATCCGAGTTTTCGTACGGGGCAGCCTTTGGCGTGGTCCCGCCTCACCACGCAGCAGGTGGAGCAGGATTTGCAAGAGGCTTTGCGCCGTTTCCGGGCTCGGGTGGCTAAGATTCGGCACCTGCAGCCGGAGGACGCTTGTTACGAAACCGTGTTTCGGCAGTTGGAGGTAGCCTCTGATGAGCTGGATTGCGTGATGATGGTGATGCGGCATTTGACGTATGTGGCAGATAGTGAGGACCTGCGTAAATTATACGAGAAGGTGGTAAACATCAGCACGGATGAGATGACGCTTGTTTTCGATGATGAGAAGATTTGGCAGCTGGTGAAAGAAGCTCATCGCCCGGAAAAATTGCAGGATTTAACGCCGGCCAAACGCCGTGCCGCCACGCAGTGGTATGATATTTTTGTGGATAACGGGGCGGAGTTGTCGCCGCAGGATAAGCAAAAACGAGCACTTCTGGTAAAAGAGCTCGCTCAGCTTTCCATGCAGTACGATGCCAATATGGTAGACTTTCAGCAAAACTGGGAGTTGTTGGTAACGGATAAAAAGGCGCTCAGCGGTGTGCCTGCCGAAATCATGAATGTGATGGAGCGTGCCGCGCGCGAAAAAGGCTTGGCAACGGGCGAAAACCCCGGTTGGTTGATTACATTGCGGGATGAGACCGCCGGCTCCGTGCTGGCTACTTGCGATGTGGAGGCAACGCGTAAACAATGCTGGGAGGCCGCTTGTGGTATGGGTAAGGGTACACCGCAGGACAATGAGCCGGTGGTGCATGCCATTATGCAAAAACGCCAAGAGCTTGCAGAGCTGTTGGGGGCTGCTCATTATGCGGATTATTTGTCGCGCACGCGTATGGTGCGTAGTGGGGCAGAGGCCATGGCTTTTGTGGATGCCTTGTATGGTAAAATTCGCCCATATTACGAGCAGGAGATGAAGAATGTTTTAAGCATCTACTCGGAATTTACGCACGACACAAATCCGCAGTTGGCACCGTGGAATGAGCTGTATGCCCAGTGTATTTATTGCAGCGTCAACAGCCCGAATCAGCTTTCCTCTACCCGGCCGTATTTCAAAAACACCAACGTTATTAACGGTTTGCTGCACCTTTACAGTAAGATGCTGGGTGTTACGTTCAGACAATTACCTGCGGTTTGCTTAAAGCCGGGGGAGCAATGCCCCGCCGGTAAGGTGGAGGTGTGGCACCCCTCTGTGCTGTGCCTGGAGGTTACGGATACGGCCAGCGGTACCCGCTTGGGTATTATTTATTTGGATTTGTACCGGCGGGCAGACAAGCGCAGTGGGGCTTGGTGCGCGCCGATACAATTTGCAGATCCCGTCCCGGGGGGAGAGATTCGGCAGCCGCATGTATGCGCGTTGCTTACCAATTTTGACCCTCCCGTCAAGGGGCGCCCTACGCTGTGGAAACATAGCGATGTGGTGGTGTTGTTTCATGAGTTTGGGCATTTGATTTATAATGTTGTTTGCCATACCGAGGTAGCCGGGCATTGTGCCGCCGGTGTGGCGTGGGATTTTTCGGAGTTTACCAGCACTTTGTCCGAAAACTTTGCGTGGAGCCCGGATGTGTTGTCTTTGTTTGCCAAGCATTATAAGACGGGTAAACCGTGCCCCCGAATGCTGCTGGAGGCCGTTTGCGCGGATCGCAAGCGTGCCGCAGCCCTCAATTATATGCAGGTGTTGGCTCGGGCCAAAATTGATTTGGAAATGCACATGAATTACGAGCAAAAGTTCCGTGGGCGCTCGTTGGATGAAGCCGAGGCGCAGGTGTTGCAAGGTTGGAGAATGGAGATGAGTTCTGTACCGTATTCGATGATGCGGGAGTTGCCGCATTGTTGCTCCGGCGGGTATGCGGCCGGGGTGTATACGTATTTGTGGTCGGAGGTGATGGCGGCAGATGCCTTTACCCGTTTTCAGAAGTCCGGGGTGCTGGACCCGCAGGTGGGGGCAGAGTACCGTAAGTATGTGTTGGAGACGGGGGATAGCCTTCCCGCGTACGAGGTGTATAAACTCTTTATGGGGCGCGAACCCCGTTTGGAGCCTTTCCTTAAAATGAATGATTTTGATTCACCCCGGTATTAAAATGAAGCCGTTTTTTGCCGTATCCTCCCTAGTATGGGGCATGGCTTTGTTGCCGGTAGCGGCGCAGGAAGAGGCCATGCCTGCCACGCCTTCTGCAGCAGCGGTGGCTCCTGCCGCCGTGCAGCACCCCTTGTTCCGGGCGCAGTTGTACCCCTCTTGGTCTGCCATGACCCCCAAGCAGGCCATTGCCGATACAGAGGCTGCCGTGCTATTGGCAGAGCAACGTTTGGCAGAGCTTTGCGCGCTTACCCCGCAGCAAATGACGTTTCGCAACACCTTTTTGGCGTACGGAGAAGCCGTTGTGGAGCTGGAGCAAACCCAGCAATACCTGCACCATCTTATCGCTGTTAAGCAAGACCCCACTTTGCAAAAAGTGCAGGCCTATCTTATGGGGGCGTTGATGCAGTTTGATGCGCAGCTCATGCAAAATGAGCGTATTTGGCAGGTTATTAAAACGGCCTCCGAGCAACCGTGGGTGCAAGAGCTCTCCCCGCAGCAAAAGCGTATTGTGGACCAAACCTTGCTGCATTTTATCCATAGCGGTGCGGCTCTTACCCCGCAACAAAAAGAGCGTAAGGCGGCTATCAATTTGGAGCTGGGTAGGCTTGCCATGCAATATGGCCGCAATGTGCAGGAGTCTACGGCTGCATGGTATTGGGTGGTGACGGACCCTGCAGAGCTGCGCGGCGTGCACCCGTCGAGATTGGCGGCGGCGCAGGCAGATGCCTTGGCCAAGGGATTTGCCACACCCGAGAAACCCGCGTGGCTTATCTCCCACACCGGTGGTTTGGCCATGGATGTGGTGGCCTCTTGCCATGTGGCCGAAACCCGCCGCAAATGTTGGGAAGGTATGCAGGGAATTGGTGCCGGTGCTAAGTACGATAACGCCCCCATTATTGCGCGCATGATGGAGCTGCGCCACGAGTACGCCCAACTTATCGGCTATAAAAATTATGCGGATTTGAAGGCTGCCACCCGCATGATGAAAGATGGGCAGGCCGCGCTGGATTTTGTGAATGGGTTGATGCGCGACTTAAAACCCGCCTTCGATAAGGAAAATGAGTTGCTGTTGGAGTATATGTCTCAGCTCATGCAGCAAAAAGTAACCCGCATCGCCCCTTGGGATGAGCGGAAATATGCCTCGATGATGGCCGGAGAGCATTTTGCCTTTAATACGGCATCCGTGCGTCCGTATTTGGAAAAAGAGCGAGTGTTGCAGGGCTTGTTTGCTCTTTGCGAGAAGTTGTACGGCGTAACGTATAAAGAATTACCCACCGCTTGCGTGCCGCAGGCTGCAAACCCGGGCTATGTGGAGGTGTGGGCCCCCGGCGTAAAGTGTTTTGCCGTGCACGATGCCGCAACCGGGCAGCACTTGGGTTCTTTTTATATGGATTTGCACGCACGCGCCGGCAAACGCCCCGGTGCATGGTGCATGCCTTTACGCATGGGGAACGGTGCGGAAGATGCCGGGGTGGCAGAGCCGCATACCGCCGCGTTGATGGCTAATTTTAGCCCGGCACAAGAGGGGCAGGCTGTGTTGTTGTCTCACCCGGAGCTCCAGATTCTCTTCCACGAGTTCGGGCATATGATGCATTATATGTTGGGGCACCCGGGGTACCGCCGCCATTGCAGCCCGAGTGTTGCTTGGGATTTTGCGGAGCTGCCCAGCCAGTTTTTGGAAAACTGGGCTTGGCAGCCGGAGGTGCTGGCAACCTTTGCTTACCATTACGAGACGGGAGAGCCCATACCCCAAGAGTCTTTGCAAAAATTGGCGGCAAGCCGTTACTTTATGCCTGCCAATCACAACATGCGCTCGCTGCGTATTGCTAAGCTCGATTTGGAGCTGCATATGCACTATGAAGAGCATTTTGCCGGTAAAGATTTGGATGCCGCCGCTGCCGAAATGCTTGCAGAGTTTACCCCGCCTTTTTCCGTAACAGCTCCTTGTGCGATGCGCAATTTGCTGCATTGTTTCCAAGGTGGATATGCGGCCGGTTATTATTCTTACAAGTGGTCCGAAACGCTGGCGGCAGATGCCTTTTTGCGGTTCCGTCAAGATGGTTTGTTTAATGCGGAAACCGGGGCTGCATACCGCAAGGCTATTCTTGAGCCCGGCGACAGCCGCCCTGCTGCCGAGCTTTTCCGTGATTTTATGGGGCGGGATGTCAACCCCGATGCGTTGCTGAAATCTCAAAACCTTAAATAAAAAAACGATGCCGATACTCGCAGACGCTTTGGGTATTTTGGTGGAAGCCGGGCTGATAGTGCTCTTCGGTGCCCTTTATTTTTTATGGTGGATTTGGAAAAACAAGCGCATTGCTGCCGCGATGAAGCGAGCCATAGTGGCCGAAGATACCGCTGCGTTTGATGCCGCATTGCGCAAAAATTTCCAAGCCCTGTGCCATAAGGATAATGCGGCTTTAACGGAGGTATTTGCCTGCTTGTTGGACCATAACTGCCCTGCCTGTGCCCGCGTTTTGTTTGAGTATGCCGATGGCCCGACCTGGCAGAAGCTCTATCTTGAGCAAAATACTTCTTCCGAAGGCATGTTGGTAGAGACCATTACCTACGGCACGCCCGAGATGTTGCGCCTTTTGCTGGAGCAGGGGATGCGCCCCGAGGCAGAGCGTACTTCCCCTTGGTTGTGGGCTGTTTCTTGCGGTTTGCCGGATATGGCGCGTGTGCTCGATGCTTTTGCCCCCACTGCCGCCATTACCCCGGAGCTTCAGCAAAAGTTGGATGAAGCATTGCTCAACGAAGCTACATGGGAAGCCGACCCTACAAGCTTTGTTGCGGTTGTTGATTATTTGACAGAACGCCATTACCCGATACCCGCCCCCGTTCGCCTTGCTGCGCAGCAACTGAAAAGGTTATGAGGTTTTGAAGGCTTCTCGCGACGCTTTTCCGCATGTGTTTATTGTATGTGGTGCGGCATATTGTGATTTTGTGTTGCAATGGGCGTTGAGGTTGTGTAGAATATCGGGGTATGAAATTTTGGATTCCGTGTGCAATACTGGGGCTGGGGGCAGGGGTGCTGCCGGGGCAGGAGCCGCGTGAGCTGTTGCCTGCAACTCAGGTGGCCGCCCCGGCAACATTACGAGAGGCTGTGGATAAGGGGGATGCTGCGCGTGTGCAGGAGCTGTTGGACGCCGGGGTAAATGTGAACGAGGCGGATGCCAACGGCGTAACGCCGCTGCACTCTGCGGTGTTGTACGGGCAGGAGGAATGTGTGCGCCTGCTGTTGGCTGCCCCGGGGATAGATGTGAATGCCGTCATGAAAGACGGCCTTACGCCGTTGCATGTGGCGGTGCAGTTTCGGAGCACAGCGTGTTTGCGCCTGTTGTTGGCGGCTCCGGGGGTGGATATTAACCGTGGCGATAATTTGGGGCGTACGGCTTTGCTTTATGCCGCTACTTATAACAATGTGGATGAGCTGGAGTTGCTGTTGGCTGCCGGGGCTCTCACCGATGCCTCGGATGCAGACGGCCGAACTGCCGTATATGCGGCTGCCATGAACGGCAATTACGAGAGTTTGGAAAAGTTGTTGGCCGCCGGGGCAGATGTTAACATGGTGTCGGAGGCCGGCCATGCCCCTTTGCAACGTGCCGCCTCTAAAGGTGCCATAGAGTGTGTGCAGTTGCTGCTGGCTGCCGGGGCAGATGTTAATTATGTTGACCCCGAGGGGCGCACCGCGCTTATAATGTCCGTGAATTCCGGAGTGGCAGAGGTTGCTTCTCTTTTGTTAGCCGCCGGGGCAGACGTAAATGTGCAGGAAAAGAAGTATGGGGCTTCGGCCTCTGTTTATGCTGCGGGTATGCGCGCACCGGCTTTTGTTCGCTTGCTGTTGCAGGCCGGACCGGATTTGGAGCTTAAGGATAAAGCCGGGATGACGGCTCTGTTGCAGTCTGCCGTTGTGGGCGATACGGAGCAGCTACAGATGTTATCGGATGCCGGGGCGGATGCGCAAGCCGTTGACAAAGAGGGGAATTCTGCATTGATGCTTGCGGTGCGGAACTCCCATAACGAGGCGGCGCAATATCTGTTGTCTGTCGGGCAGAATGTGAATGCCGCTAACTGTAAGGGGTGGCGGCCGTTGCATGCGGCAGCCGGTATCGGGAATGTGGATTTGGTGCAGATGCTGTTAGCGGCCGGGGCAGATGTTGCGGCGGAAGATAATGCCGGGTTCACGGCACTGAACCATGCTGCGCTTACCGGTAGTGCAGAGGCTATGCGGTTTTTGTTGGCGGCTCCGGGGTGCGATGTGAACCACTGTAGTAAGAACGGGCGCACCTCATTGTTTATGGCGGCGGTAGATGGACGTGTTCAACAGGTGCGCATGTTGTTGGATACCCCCGGCTGCGCGGTAGCCGCTGCCGATGATGAGGGTAATACCCCCCTGCATGCGGCAGCCGTAAATGGGCAGGTAGAGTGTGTGCGCATGCTTTTGGATGCCGGTTGCCCGGTGGATTCTGCTAATAAACAGGGTATCACCCCTTTGTATGGTGCCGTGGGTAATAATCGGGCGGAGGTTGTGGAGCTTTTGCTGGCTGCCGGTGCCAATGCCTCTGCCGTGGTGTCTAATGGTTCCACCCCGTTGATGGTGGCAGCAGATAATGGTTTTGTGGATTGTTTGGCTCTGTTGCTCAAATCCTCCAATGTGCAAGTGAATGCTCGTTTTGCAGATGGTCGCACCGCCTTGCATGCTGCTGCCGGTTCCGGCAATGCAGAGTCTTTGGCCTTGTTGTTAGCTGTACCCGGCGCGGATGTGTTGGCGGTGGATGTACATGGCAATACTCCCTATATGTTGGCTTGCGAGAAGCACCATGCGGCCTGTATTCGCCTGCTGCGAGACGCGGGAGGGGTGGATGCTGACTCCGAGCTTTTGTTGCAGGCCGCAACAGACGGCAATGCGGCAGAGGTGCAACGCTTGTTGGCGTTGCCCGGTATTAACGTAAATGTGCATAAGAACCATGATACACCTTTGTTGCAGGCCGTTGTTAATCAACATGCGGATGTAGTGCGCCTGCTGCTTGCGGCAGAGGGTATTAACGTTAACCAAACGAATGCATCCGGTATTTCCCCGCTGATGGGGGCATGTGCAATGAATAATGCCGAATTGGTGCAGCTTTTGCTCGCTGTCCCCGGTATCAATTTAGAGGCTTGCTATAAAGAAAACGGGCTGACGGCACTTGCCTTGTCTGCTAACAGAGGCAATGCCGCCCTCGTGCGCCTGTTGCTGGCTGCCGGGGCGCGACTCGATGTGGCAGATACCGATGGCGGGAGTTTCCCCTTGCACCATGCAGCCGTCAGTGGTAACGCAGAATGCGTGGCTTTGATGTTGGCTTGCCCCGGGGTGGATGTAAATTGCGTGAATAACGGGGGGCTTACCCCGCTGATGGTGGCTGTTACCAATGGGCATACGGAATCGGTGCGTGCCTTGCTGCTTGCTCCGCATATAGATGTGTTGGCTGCAGATTGGGATGGAAATACAGCTTTGTCTGTAGCACGAGAAAAGGGGTACGAGGATTGCGTTGCCTTATTGCTGGCTGCCGGAGCCGGGGGCGAGTCCCCGTTGTTGGCAGCGGCGAAATCCGGCGATACCGCCGCCTTGCAGGCTGCATTAACCGACAATGGTAATTGGATTAACAAGACGGATGCGGACGGCGCTACTCCACTGTTGTTGGCGGCTAATGCCGGGTATGCAGAATGCGTGCGCCTACTGCTGGCAACCCCGGGTGTGGAGGTGAACAAAGCCAACGGCAATGGGGAAACCCCGCTTTGCAATGCTGTGTATCGGCAGCAAACGGAGTGTGTGCGCTTGCTGCTGGCGGCTCCGGGGGTGGATGTGAACGCGCCGAATACCTATGGTGTAACGCCGCTGCATGCCGCTGTTTTACGGGGCAATGCAGAGCTGGTGCGCCTGTTGCTGGAGGCTCCCGGTATAGATGCCCGCCAACCGAATGCGGCCGGGCAATCCCCCTACGACGTGGCTGTGGAAAAAGGCTTGGACGAAATCGCGGAAATCCTTAAAAATCACCGCTAATCTGCGCAGAAGCGAGATTTGCGCTTGACAATATTCCGACTTTCATATAAGGTCTGCCCCATGTTCGTAGATAACATTCGTATTTTTGCCAAAGCCGGCAAGGGAGGAAATGGCTTAGCCAGTTTCCGGCGTGAGAAATTTGTGCCTCGGGGTGGCCCCGACGGCGGTGACGGCGGCGATGGCGGCAGCGTTATTCTGGAGGTAAGCAGCGGTACGAATGACTTGCGTAACTATTTTTATGACCCTAAGCTTATAGCCACCGATGGTATGCCCGGTATGCATGCCCGTAAACATGGCCGAGACGGCAAAACCGTTATCGGTAAAGTGCCCCCGGGCACTATTGTTTACCGCAGCAATGCCGCCTCTATGCAAGAAGCCACTTGGCTGGAGCGAGAGGGAGACGGCATTGAGCTGGAGCAAATTGCAGACCTCACAGAACCCGGGGAGCGCTTTGTGCTTTGCCAAGGCGGTAAAGGCGGCCGCGGCAACTGGCACTTCCGTACCGCTACGGACCAGGCTCCCCTTAAGTTTGAGTATGGTACAGAGGCCGAGAGCGGTGTGTTCTTTTTTGAGCTGCGCCGTATAGCAGATGCCGGTTTGGTGGGCTACCCCAATGCCGGTAAGAGCACCTTGCTGGGGGCTATCTCTCGCGCTACGCCCAAAGTGGCCAGTTACCCGTTTACGACCCTGCAGCCCATTGTAGGTGTGGTAGAGTTTGAGGACTTCGGCCGCTGCGTTGTGGCAGATATCCCCGGAATCATTGAGGGGGCGTCCGAGAACCGTGGTTTGGGGCACGAGTTTTTGCGCCACATTATGCGCTGCCAAGTGCTGCTCTTTGTGGTAGATATGACCGGCTTGGAGCACGACCCCATCGAGGCGATTCAGACCCTCCGTAAAGAGGTGAAGCTTTACTCCGAAGAACTTGCCGAGAGAGATTGGATTATTGTGGCCAATAAGATGGACGACCCCACCGCCGTGGAGAATCTGGAGGTATTGCGCCGGCGTTTCCCCAAAGTGGAGGTGTTGCCCATTTCTGCCGCTATGGGGGATGGCATCCCCGCGCTTAAAGCGCGCCTGCAACAGATGCTTACACATAAATGAGGGTAGCCGTCCTGTCAGATATACATGCCAATGCGGAAGCTTTGGAAGCCGTGTTGGCAGATGCCCGCGCACATGCAGCCGAGCATTACCTGTGCTTGGGAGACATCATCGGTTTCAACGGCGACCCGGAGGCTTGCGTGTCTGCCGTGGCTGCCTCTTTTGATGCTGTTGTACGCGGCAATCACGAGCAGGCTTTGCTGCAACGCGGCTTGTTTGGTGTGCCCTTGTTCACGGCAATGATGGATCGCACCACCGCCATGTTATCTGCCGAAAGTCTGGCATTTATTCGCACCACCGTACCACAGTTGCAATGGCAGGGAATAGAGTTGGTGCATGCCTCGCCCCACCGGCCGGAGCAATGGGGGCGTATTAACAGCGTGCCTACTGCCCGTACTGCTTTTGCGGCATTTGCCGGGCAGCTCTGCTTTTTCGGGCATACGCACCGGGCAGGCGTGTTCAAAGAGCAGACCCCGGGCGGCACGGTGTCTATGCTTCCGGCGGTGTATCGGCCGGACGGCTCTTGCGAGTTTGCTCTGGAAGCTGATTGCCGCTATCTGGTCAATCCCGGTTCCGTCGGTCAACCCCGCGATTTCGATTGGCGTGCGGCCTATGCTATTCTGGATACGGCTACCCAAACCCTCATCTTGCGCCGTGTGGAATACGATGTTGCAGCAGCCGCTGCCAAAATCTCCCGCACCGGGCTCCCTGCCTCTTTTGCTGCCGCCCTCCATAAAGGCACCACACCCGCCGGGCTTTGAATGCCGTTAGCGGCAACGTGCCTCTCAATGGAAATTTTATACGCCGTTTTTATACAAAACCACCGCCTCGCAAAGGGAGTGTTTGCGAGGCGGCAGGAGAGCAGGTGTGTGTAGTAAGTGGTAGCTTTGGCCGTGCTTGGCCTTAGCGCAGGTGGTAGAAGTCTTGGTCGTCTTTTTCCGGAGAAATAATTTCCTCGTAAATCAATTCCTCGATAATGAGAGCCGCAAGGGCGTAGCCGGCATCCAGGCGGTTCTGAATCATATCTGTGCTGATTCTGCCTTTGCGGAGCACCAGCTCGCACGCGCGGCTGTACAGTTCTTGGCGTTCGGGGGTGTTGAGCTTGTCTGCAACGGGCGATGCATCTTTTGCATCACCTTCGGTCGGGGCTTGCCCTTTGGTGAAAATGGTGTCAATCTCGTCCACATGCACGGCTTGGTTGTATTCTGCCAGCTCGTCAATAGCTTTGCAGGTGCCGTCTATGGCTACTGTTAACAGTTTTTTTACGGTTTCAAGCACATGGCGATATGCCGCGGGGTCGTTGCCGGCGTATTCCAGCTCGTGGAGCGATTTGCGGATGTGCGATTTGGAGAGGTAAAGGTATTCCAGAAGTTGCTGAGAGTCCATGCTGTTATTCTAGCATGTTCGCTACGCCATAGCAATAAAAAATATCAACTTTTGTTAAGAAAAAAGCACAAGGAGCTATTTTTCCGGGCAAATGACAATGCCGTGATTTGGTGCTTCCGAGCAAACTGTCTTGACTCAGTGGCGGAATAGGGTATAATACCCCCGGCTATGGCAGAGGATAACACATGGAAAGAGCTGGTGGCTTCGTTTTTGCGGTATTTGGTAGCCGGAGGAATCGCTTTTTTGGTGGATTTTGCCGTATTGTTTCTTTGGGTTAAGGTGCTGGATTGGCATTACCTGAGCGGGGCTGCCCTGGGGTTCTGTATGGGGCTGTTGGTTACTTACATTAACAGTAATATGTGGGTGTTTCGGCACCGTAAGTTGCAAGATAAACAGGTGGCAGAGTTTACCATTTTTACCGTGGTCGGTTTGGTGGGGTTGGGGCTTACCCTGTTGCTTATGTGGTTGTTTGTGGATGTGAGTGCCGGTGTGTGGAGTTACTTTGGTATTGCAAGAGAGAATGCCGAGGTGCTGGCTAAGTTGCCGACGGAGGCTTTGGTGTTGTTGTGGAACTTTGGGGGGCGTAAGTGGTTGCTGTATTAAGTTCTCCGGAAGTTGGGGGGTGGTGTTTTTTGAGATTGATTTTCCGGGATTTGGGGGTATAATACCCGCGCAATGATGGAAACCTTTACACCGTGGACGCTGTTTGTAGATGTAGGCGTCATTTCTTGTCTGTTGTTGGTATGTAAGTTTCTGCGCGTCAAATTAAAGTTGATGCAGAAGTTTTTTATACCGCCGAGTTTGGCTGCCGGTTTTTTAGGTTTGGCATTAGGCCCGGGTGGCATGGATGTGCTGCCGTTGTCTCAGAACATGGGGACTTATGCCGGCATTCTGATTGCCTTCATTTTCGGTTCCTTGGCATTAACATCTCAACGTAGCGAGGAGCAGGGGGCTTCTATCGGGCGCATGTGGGCGTACTCCCAAGCCGGGTTGTTATTGCAATGGGCTGTGGGCGGGTTGTTGGGGGTGCTGTTGTTGCAATACATATGGCCGGGGGTGGGTGCCGGATTCGGTATCACCATGCCGTCAGGCTATTGCGGTGGCCACGGCACGGCTGCTGCCGTGGGCGAGGCTTTCCGTAAGTTGGGCGACGAGGAAATATTGACACTGGCCATGACGGCGGCCACGGTGGGTATTGTTGCCTCGGTTTTTATGGGGCTTCCGCTCATCAAGTGGGCTACCAAAAATGGCCAGACTGCCTATTTAACGGACTATGACGAGCTGCCCGTTGAATTGCGTACCGGTTTATTAGTGCCGGAAGAAAAGCGCCCGCGTTTGGGCACGGACACCTGCTCCTCCATCTCTATAGATTCGCTGACTTTCAATCTTACCGTGGTAGCGGCTATTGCTTTGGGCGGGTATGGGCTGAGCCGGTTGGTGGGCATGTGGGTGCCCGAGCTGAATTTGCCGGTTTTTAGCTGTGCCTTTGTGGTGGGTGTGGCGTTGCGCAAGATTTTGGATCACACCGGAGCCATGCAGTACACATGCCCGCAGACCATTAGCCATATGAGCGGCATGATGACGGATTTTCTGGTGGTTTTCGGTATCGCCGGCATCAAGCTCTCGGTGGTGTTGGCATATTGGCAGCCGCTGGTGGTTTTATTGTTGGTTGGCTTGCTGTTTACTTTGGCTTATGTGTTGATTTTCGGTAAGTTGATGCAGACTGAATGTTGGTTTGAAAAATCAATTTTTACATGGGGCTGGTTTACGGGAACCATGGCCATGGGCATTGCCTTGCTGCGCGTGGTGGACCCGGACATGCGCTCTCGTTGTTTGGATAGCTACGCTTTGGCCTATCTTTTCATAGCCCCGGTAGAGATAGCTTTAGTTACTTTTGCCCCGGTGGT
This sequence comes from Akkermansiaceae bacterium, assembly GCA_015062015.1. Lineage (GTDB taxonomy): Bacteria > Verrucomicrobiota > Verrucomicrobiia > Verrucomicrobiales > Akkermansiaceae > Akkermansia. The sequence continues at coordinate 16,075 of SUVM01000034.1, forward strand.
GTTTTTCAACGGCGGGGGGCTTTGGTTTGCCTCTGCCTGTTTCGTGGCGGGGGTGGCGGTATTGGGGGTAGCCAAATACCGTGGGTGGATGAAGAGGAATTAACGGTGCTCTTCCTCCGTCATGTAGCGCATCTTTACATTAAAAAGCCTCGCTGAATTGTGTTCAGCGAGGCTTTTTGAAAAATACCGTTTTTTTGTTGGTACTGCGGAATTAACCGAGCACTTCCGCACGCTCCTCGAGGAGCTCTTTGCAGGAAGCGTCAATCTTGCCGCGAGAGAACTCATCGATGGGCAGACCCTCCACAACCGTCAGTGTGCCGTCGGCCTCTGTGCGGCTGGGCATGGAGCAAATGATGCCCTCGGGCAAGCCGTACTTGGTGCCGTCGCTGTAGCGAGCTACGGAGTACCAGTCGCCTTCGGCGGTGGGCGTAGTCAGGTTCTTCACCGTCATCAACGCAGCGTTGGCAGCGGATGCAGCGGAGGAAAGACCGCGTGCCTGAATGATGGCGGCACCACGCTGTTGAACGGTCTTGATGAAGTCTGTTTGCAGCCACTCGGTGTCGGAGATAACCTCTGTTACGGGCTTGCCGCAAATTTTAGCGTTGGTGTAGTCCGGGTATTGGGTGGCAGAGTGGTTACCCCAGATGGTCATGTTGGTCACATCGGACACCTGTACACCGGCCTTGGCAGCCAGCTGAGCCTTGGCGCGATACTCGTCGAGCATGGTCATGGCGAAGAAGTTTTCCTTGGGCATGCCGGTAGCGTTGTGCATGGCGATAAGGCAGTTGGTG
>SUVM01000035.1 GCA_015062015.1 Akkermansiaceae bacterium
AATCCATCCCTGCCCATTTCTCCCATGCGGAGGTAGCTCAGTTGGTAGAGCAACACCTTGACATGGTGGAGGTCGTAGGTTCGAGTCCTATCCCCCGTATATCTTTTCCAGTCCTTGCTACGAGATGTTGGCAAGGACGTTTTTTTTGTTCTGCGGTAACAAATAGGCTTGCAATCTGCGGCAGAGTGGGGTAAGGTGCGCGTGTTATGATACGACTTGCAGTACTAGGTTCCGGTTCCGGCAGCAATTGCCAATCTATTTTTAATGCAATCAACGAGGGGCGCCTCGATGCAGAGGTAGTTATTGTGCTCTCCGATAACCCAGATGCCTATATATTGGAGCGTGCGCGCCGGCACGGCGTGTCTGCCGAGGTGATGGATTGCGGGGGCTACAAAAATAAATTCCCCTTGGAGGTACAGCAAGCCGTTGCAGAGAAGTTGCAAGCGCTCCGGGTGGATATGGTATGTTTGGCCGGTTTTATGCGTTTGGTGAAAGAGCCGCTTTTGGCAGCCTTCCCTAACCGTATTCTTAATATTCACCCGGCTTTGTTGCCGGCTTTCCCCGGTGTGGAGGCATGGAAACAGGCGTTGGAGGCCGGGGCTAAGCAAGCCGGTTGCACAGTGCATTATGTGGATGCCGGTATGGATACAGGGGAGATCCTGATGCAAGCCTATGTGCCGGTAATGCCGGGGGATACACCGGAGTCTTTACATGCGCGTATTCAAGTGCAAGAGCATATTCTTTACCCCGCTGCCATTCTTTCCGCCTTGGCTCGTTTATAAGCCGGCGCTTTTATACAGTTCATAAAAAACGGGGCTTAGTGCCCCGTTTTTTATTGGCGTATCGCTTCGGAGTACCCCGGTGCGGTGTTGGGGGCGGGGTCGTAGCCCACATAACAGCGTTTGAGGAAGTCGCCGAAGCTCTCCTCCGGCAAGGTGTGTACAACGCGGTGGCGGAAGAGCACTTTGGCGATATCTCCGTTATGGATGGGTAAAAAGTTGTAGTACCAGGGCATGTCGGGGGCAACGGTGCGGAAGGTGTTGATAATACCGGTAGAGCAGTTGTTGGCTGCGGTGTTGTAGGCCTCGTGCCGGGCAGAGGCTGCTTGCTGTAGGGTGACTAGGTGAAGCAGCATCTCGCGTACTTTCTCGGGCTTGGCTTTCAGCGGTATGAGCAAAAGATCTTCGTGGCGGTAGTTGGTGCGCAGGCCAAAGATATCTTCTTCCGTACCAAAGAGGTAGAGCAAACCGTACTGTTTGTATAAACCGCCGATAGCTGTTTGTTCCATGCCCTCGGGTAAGCGTGTTTCGGCAGAGACCACCAAGCGCCGACCATCGGCAAAGGAGAAGCTCAGCATGGTGTGGCAAATGGACTTCATGCCGTCCCAATGGCAGGCGGCAAAATCTGCCCCGGTAAGGGTGCGGAGGTCGTAGGTTTCAGTGCGGTAGCGCGGCGTATAGTCGTCTTCCGTGCGGTATTCAAAGTCGCGGATGTTTTCTATGGTGAGCAGGTGGCCGTCTTCGCTGAAACGGAACTGCGGCTCCTTAGCCCAAGGTGTTTGCCATTGCTCGGGCTGTGGACCGGGAATAAGCTTAAAGGCTATGATGTTGAGTACAATCAGCCCCCATAACCAGCGGCAAATGTGCCCGGGGTATTGTTTTCTGCGCCGGTAGGTGCCTACCCATATCCCGCCGATAAGCACCCATGTTACCAAGCATATCGGGTGATAAACCCACAGCCCTGCCGCCCACAACAGCCCGATGCTTATCAGAAATATATTGAGAATCTTGAGCGGTAAAAGAAGAAGCTTTTTCATCGAAGTGTGGAGTTATGGAGTTGTGAGCCGGGTGGCTGCTTCTGTAGGAATCCATCCGCGCACGCCGGTAAAGGTTTCGATGTAATAGTGGTGGCCGCGTGTGTTGAGAATGCGCACCGGGGTGGAGGGGGTGAGGTTGATGACGCTGCCTGCTTGCTCTAACGGAGCTGTGCGTGCCGTGGTGTTTTGTACAATGTAGGCCAGGTCTTGCGGTGGGGTGGCGGTAATGTCCGGTATGGGGCGGGTGCTGTAGTAAATGTAATCCGCAAGGCAGAGCAGGGAGAGCACGAGGCTGATGCCGATGCAGATGCGTAGGGTGTGCTTCAGCCTCTCTTTTAACAATATGGCTAAGGCAATGCTTAACAGCAACAGAGCCGTGCAAATAACCATTGCCAGCCAAAGTTGCGGCATGCTCAGGTAGGTAAACACCTCTTCCATTGCATTTTTTTGCGGGAGCACGGCACCTTCTTTGCGTTGGATAAAGCCTAAGTTTGCCTTTGCTTCTGCCAGCCCGGGTGTTTCCGTTAAGGCTTTGGCGTAGTAAAGCGCGGCTTGCCCCGGGTGGTTAAGGCGGTAGTGGCAGTTGCCGATGTTGTAGAGCAGCTCTCCCTTGTTGCGTGTATCGGTGCCGGCCTCCAGCTCTTTTTCCAGCAATTGCAGGGAGCGGGTGTATTGCCCGGCTTGGTAGGCATCCATGGCTTCATCTGCTGCGGTGGCTTGCTGTGCTTGCCAACAACAGAAGACGGCGGCCAGAGCCCCTAATTTGCTCAGTGCTTTCTTTATGGTTTTAATCATGCCTGCGCGCTCGGTTTCATTCAGTTGTGCCGTTCCGTTTGGTCGGAATACCTCTGTATCGCGCTTGTGTAAAATGGCTTGCATCTCCGGTTCTTTTGCGGCTGCGGCTAAGTGAGACTCGATGAAAGCCCCGGTTTTTTTCAGGAAGAGGGTGTTGTCTTTCTCGCGAGAAATAGCTGCCCATTCTTTGCCGATGGCGCGTTGCCGGCTACCCGCTTTAATATGCACGGCCAGAGCTTTGCCCAAAAGCCACAGCAAGATGCCCACACCCGGCAAGTACAGCAGGTACCACCACTCTTTTGCTGTTTTGGCTGCGGCTCCGTTGCCCCCTTCTTCCGCGTTGGGGAGGAAATGGTAAATGTCCCTCAGCTCGGCCACGGGTACAGTGCCTGCCGGGGGTGGACCATCTTCTGTTATCACTTGGCCGGAGCCTTCGGTATCCGTGGCTGTCCACGGCAGGTCGATGACGGCGGTTTCTGCTGTTTGGAAATCTCCGGTTTCCGGGTTAAAGTAGCTGAAGGCGAAAGACGGGATGCCGTTTACCTCTGCCGTGGGGCGCATGAGTTGAGAATACTCTACGGCGGTGATTTCGCCGGTGGCGGAGTAGCGGTAGTTGCGGGTGGGTGTTTCGAGCTTCCTGTGTGTGTTATCTTGGGGTTTGGGGCAGGGCATCAGTTCCAGATTGCCACTGCCTTCCACAGTCAGTTTAACGGTAACAAACTCATTCATTTGGAGCTCTTTGGCATCTGTTGTGGCTTTCAGTCGGTACTGCCCGGTTAAATCCGTAAAATCTGCCGGTGCATTCGGGGGGAACGGTAGGGGGCGTGCCAACTCCAATTTCGGGAGGTTAAGCGTAATGCTCTCTTGGTGCATGGAGGTGAACACGAAGTTCGCGCCGGATTCTCTTTGTTCTACTTGAAATACACAGGGGATGCTCACATGCACATCGTAATTACCGCCTTGGGCTGTGGTATCTGCATAGGGGATAAGGTTTACTACAAAATCGCAAGCAATCCATTGCTGTTTATCTGCCTGTACGATGCGATCTCGGAAAGGCAGCCATTGTTTAATAATGGCACCGGGTATGCCGCCTAACGGGGACCGGAACGAATCTGCTTTCACATTCGGTGCAACAATGGTGGGAAGTGCTAATTGTACGAAGTTGAGCGGCAGCAGTAATTTGATGTGTGCGTGGATGTTTTGCCCGGTGTAGTAATCTTTTTGGGGAGAAAGCACCCACATAGTACCGAATTTGGTTTGCGTGGCATTGCTCCCCATGTTGGCATCAATATCTCGCCATTTTACCGTTGCTGTGGTGAGTACGGTAAGAGCGGGTACTTTTACTTGTTCTGTGTTGCCGGCGGAGAACGTTACTTCAATGTCGCCGCACTCTACTTTGCCGCTGCGGCCTACTTCCACCAGCATCAGGTATACCTCTATGCGTCCGGTTGTTTTGCCGTTCGCATCCTGTATGCTTTCGTTAAAATAATTGTTGCCCCTTGCCAGAAAACGCCCGTTTGTCAGCTCCCCCGGCTTAATTTGTTTCATTTGTAGGGGCGAGGCGTTGTCTCGTTCATTTAGTAGTGCTAATACCACTTTTTCCCCGGGTAGGGCGGTTTCTGTGGACCATACGGCCTTGATTTTGGCTTGTGCCATTTGGCAGAGGAGCGCCAAGGCACAAATAATGGCGATGATGTTTTTCATATCCAAAAAAGTTGATGTTAATAATCGAGTTTGGGGCGTTTGCGGCGTGTCCTATAGTCGTATTCTCGGCGAAGCGTGCGTGATTCCGATTCCGATTCCTCGTCTATGTACATATTAAGCATGTCTTGTGCTCGTTGTTTTTTGCGTTGTTCTTGTTTAGCGCGTGCAGCTTGAGCAGATTCCGGTGTGGCGGAGGGGTCTTCGCTATCTTGCGGTTTTTGGGAGTCTTCCTCTTGTTGCTGCTGTTGTTGGTCGTCCTTGTTTTGTTGCTCTTGCTGTTGCTGCTGGTCGTCCTTATTTTGCTGCTCTTGCTGTTGCTGGTCGTCCTTGTTTTGCTGTTCTTGCTGTTGCTGCTGGTCGTCCTTGTTTTGCTGGTCTTGCTGCTGCTGGTCGTCCTTGTTTTGTTGGTCTTGCTGTTGGTCGTCCTTATTTTGCTGGTCTTGCTGCTGCTGCTGGTCGTCCTTGTTTTGTTGGTCTTGCTGCTGCTGTTGGTCGTCCTTGTTTTGTTGGTCTTGCTGCTGCTGTTGGTCGTTTTTGTTTTGCTGCTGTTGCTGCTGCTGTTGTTGTTGCTGAGCTTCTTCTTCTTTTTTCTTTTTCAGGCGTTCAATTTCTTTTTTTATGGCATTTCGCAGCGTGTTGATGTTGTCTAAATTGAGTTGAGCATCGGTAAAGTCGGTCTTAGCGGTTAATGCGTCTCGGTAATAGGTGGTATCTTTCTCCAGTTGTGTCTCTATGTTTTCGAGCTGCTCAATGGAGGGTTCCGGCGGAGTTTCATTGTCTGTGGCGGTGTATAGAGCGCGGAGCTCGGATAAGGTTTTCTCTGTTGCTATGTTGCCTAATTGGTGCAGGGCGGCTGCCTGTACTAAGGCATCGTCATCCAGCAGGGCTTTGGCCAATTCGGCTGCGGCTTGCTCTGTGTCTCCTGCATTTTTTAGCTCTAATGCTTTCTTATAAGCTGCTACCGATTCTTCTTGCGGGGTGGCATAGGTGTGGCCTCCTAAGCCTACCGGCAGGGCACATATCACCATGGCGGCTTTGCCGAACTGCGGTAAGCGCCGCCAGCCGGTCTCTAAGAGTATAGCTGATAAGGCAAATACCAAGGCTGCTACGGCAAAGTACATATATACATCGTTGGGTGTTTTGGATAATTCCAGTGCTTCTTCGTGCTTGTCTATTTTTTCTGCTGCGGCTTGGGCAAATGCACTCAAATCCGTTTTGTCTGTCAGTATAAAGAAGTCGCCGCCGGTTTCGGTTGCCAGCATTTTAAGGGTGCGTGCCTGCAATTTGCTGATTACGGGTTGGTCATCCTCGTTGCGCCACAGGCCGTTGCGGTCCCGCTTGTCGGGTATGGTGTCGCCTTCCTCTGTGCCGATGCCTACGGTAATAATAAGCAATTTATTCTTTTGGGCTTCCTCTATCAGCTCCGGGGAGATGTCGATGGTGTCTTCGCCGTCGCTGAGAATCACTAAGGCATTGCTGCCCGATGCCCCGGCGCGCTGAAATGTTTGCAGAGAGGTGCGCAGCAGCTCGTCAAAGTTTGTGCCGCCGTAGCGCTCCCATTCGCGATCCACCAAGTTAATTTTACTTTGCAGGGTTTTGTGGTCGTACGTTAACGGGGTGGATAGCTCGCTTTCTCCCGAGAAAAGGATAAGCCCGATTTTATCTTTCGGCAGGGCATCTATCAGGGTTCTGGCGGCGTTGCGCGCTTCTTCTAATCTGGCCCCGCCTACGTCCGTTGTCTCCATGGAGCGGGAAATATCCATGGCTATCAGCAGGTTTCTGCCCGTCAGTTGTGCTTCCGTGTTGCGGAATCCGTGGTAGGGGCGCGCTGCGGCTAATATGCAACAAATGATAGCCCCTACGGCCAACACGCGTGGCAGTACAGAGCGTAGTGCCGGGGTGCGTTTTACCAATTCTTTGCTGTGCCGGGCAGATACCAGAAGCTTCCAATTGGATTTACGGTGTACATGCAGCACATACGCCAGAATGCTCAGCAGTATCGGCGCCGCTAAGGCTATCAGAACATAAGGATATAAAAAATTCATGGCAATGGGGCAATCCGGTGGCTAATTACGGGGCAGGGCGGGGTAATACAATGCCCCAGGTCAGCGAGATGAGCAGTAATAGGGTCGCTGCTCCCATCGGCCAGTAAAAAAGTTCTTCATATACATCGAATACGCGCGGCTCGGAGTCGGTTTTCTCCAGTTTGTCGATTACGGAGAACGCTTCCGCTAAGCTTTGCTCGCTGCCGGCTCGGTAATAGCGGCCTCCGGTAAGGTTTGCGATGTCGCGTAAGCATTTTTCGTCGATGCTGTCGCTCTGGGTGACGTGGCGAGAAATGCGGGTATCTCTGCCAATGGCTATGGTGTAGATGCGTATGCCCAAATCGGCGGCATTTTGGGCTGCTTCCACCGGGCCGATTTTGCCTTTGTTGTTGATGCCGTCTGTCACCAGAATAATGATTTTGGATTTCGTGTCGCTGCGTTCTTCTAATCTGGTGGCGGCAGAGGCAATAGCAGAGCCGATGGCGGTACCGTCTTCGATGATGGTGCCGGGGCGGCGCACGCGTTCGAAGTTGTCCGTTTCGGTCAGTTCAAAGTCGTTAAGCTGGTGGAGCAGGATGGCGTGGTCCATTGTCAGCGGGCTGCTCAGTTTTGCTTTGCCGGCAAAGGCTACCAGCCCCATGCGGTCGTTGGGGCGGTTGTTGATGAATTCTTTGATGACGCTTTGAGCACTGGTAAGGCGGTCTACGATTTTGCGCCCTTGCTTCATGTCCTTAAGGGCCATAGAGCCGGAGAGGTCGCAGGCAATCATGATATCAATGCCGCTGGATATAGGTTCCTTTTGTTGGGTTTTCCACTGTGGTTGTGCCAAGGCCAGGATGATGCAGGCCATGGCCAATACTGCCGCCACCGGGCCTACAAAACCTGCCAGTGTGGCCGGTTTGGGCAGTAGCTCTGCAATAAAACGCATCCCCGGGTGCCGTACGGCTGTGCCGGTGCCGCGCCGCCGCCGTAAAATAAGCAGCAAGGGCAATACCAACAGTACCCATAACCACCCCGGTTGGGCAAAAAGAAACTCGCGCTCCGGGGTGCTCAAGTCTTGTGTGGCTAAGAGTAATGTGTAGCTTTGCGGTATCATGATGCCTGCTTTCTTACTTTTTTAAGCTCTATCGCAGCAGCCAAAGCCTGTTGTTGCGCTTCGTGGATGTGAATAACGGCTTGCCGCGTAGCCTCTATGAGTTGTAGTGCTTGCCCGGTGTCGGCTCCCTGTGCCCCGGCGTATTTAAGAGAGGCCAAATAGTCCAGCAGTTGGCGGGTCTCTGCCTGGCATTCCGCCGGTATGGTCGAGAGGGAATCTAATCTGCGGCTAAATTCCTCGTGCGTTTCATACAGTGCGGGGTCTTGTGTTTTGCCGGTCAGGTATTGGCGAAAAATCATGGAGAGCTCTAGGCTGCATTCCCGCAAATCCGGGGGGGGGGTGGTTTGCATGGCATCCAGTGCCGCTAAGGCGATTTCTTCCGGGGCCGGGGGGGGCGGTGTGTTGCGGTGCCGGCGGTAGACAACATAGGCCACCACCGTAGCCAGAATGAGCCCGCCGGCTAAAAGACACCACCACAGCCAAGAGGTGGCGGCAGCGGCCTCCAACTCTTCTGCGGAAATACCCTGTTGTAAATCGGGTATGTTGCGCAGCAGGGCTTCTGTGCCTTGTTGCAGTTGCGGTGGCATGGGGGTATTGGCAATCATAGTAGGTCAGCGTGCAAAATGACTGCTTCGTTGGGTGAATATAGAGCGCAATGCCGGCACGAAGTCTGCATCGGTTTGCAAATCCAACATGCTGATGCCCAGCTGCGTGAATATTTCGTTCCAGCTTTCTTTGTGTTGCCGCACGGCTTTGTTGTAGGCTTGGCGCAGGGGGGCAGAGCTCATGTTGACGCGGTAGGCTGCCCCGGTCTCCGGGTCTTGGATGCAGACATTGCCTACGCCCTCCGGCAAGTTGTTTTCCGCCGGGTCTGCAATGCGCAGGGGGATGAGCTCGTGGCGGAAGTTGAGCTTGCCGATGGCCTGTTTATCCGGCGGCATCATAAAATCGCTGATCAAAAAGCACATGGTGCGTTTGCGTTGCGTACGCAAAATTTCGGATGTCACGTCATCCGGGCTTACATCTGCCCCGCCGGTTTCTGTGGAGATGATTTCGCGGATGATACGCAGGCATTGCTTCATGCCTTTGGCGGGTGGTAAGTAAAAGTGCGGGTGGCAGCCATACAGCAACAGCCCCACGTTGTCGCCGTTGCGGGCGGCACTGTATGCCAATACGGCGGCTATGCACGCGGCGTACTCCAGTTTGGAGTCGTTGGCGGCACCGCCGGCATAGCGCATGGAGGCACTGGCATCTACCGCCAGCAGCAGTACCTGCTCTCGCTCTTCATGGAACCTGCGTACATACGGCGTGCCGGTGCGTGCCGTTACTTTCCAGTCGATAAAACGCGGGTCGTCCCCCGGTTGGTATTCCCGGAAATCATCAAATTCCAAGCCTTGCCCGCGAAAACTGGCGCGGTATTGCCCGGCCAGCGTTGCAGTTGTTAAACGGCGCGCCATCAGCTCGATGCGCCGCACTTTTTGCATGATTTCCTGCGTTTTATCCATGGCGGAGAATGCAGTGTGCTGTTGTATCAGGGTACAGGTACTTTAGACAGAATGCTGTCGATGATGTTGTCGCTGGTAATGTTGGCGGCCTCGGCCTCGTAAGATACCAGGATGCGGTGGCGCAATATGTCGTGTGCCAAATCCTTTACATCTTGCGGCGAAACGTAGGCGCGGTGGTGCATAAAGGCCAAGGCTTTTGCCGCCAAGGCTATGCTGATGGTGGCGCGCGGCGATGCCCCGGCTCGTACCATGCCCTCCAGCCGTTTGTCTATTTGCCCCGGGTTGCGGGTGGCGCGTACCAAATCAACGATATAGGCCTCTATCGCCGGGTCAATAAAGATGCGGTCCATCAGCGCGCGGGAGGCCTCTATCGTCTGTATAGACACTACCGGCGTGGTTTGCGGTGTTGCACCGGTGCGGCTCATCATCCCCAAAATCTGCAACTCCTCGTCTCGTTGGGGGTAGTCCACAATTACTTTAAAGAGGAAGCGGTCCAGCTGGGCTTCGGGCAATTGGTAGGTGCCTTCCTGCTCGATGGGGTTTTGCGTGGCCAGCACCAGGAAGGGGGAGGGCAGCGGGTAACTGTTCTCCCCCAGTGTTACTTGGCGCTCTTGCATGGCTTCCAGCAAGGCACTTTGTACCTTGGCCGGGGCGCGGTTAATTTCGTCTGCCAGAATGAGGTTGGCAAACACCGGCCCTTTCTTGGCGCTGAATTGGCGTGTCTCCGGGTTATAGATGATGGTGCCCAGTAAGTCTGCCGGCAGCAAATCCGGCGTAAACTGTATGCGCGAGAATGCTGCTTGCATGGTGCCTGCCAACGCTTTTACCGATAAGGTTTTAGCTAATCCGGGTACGCCTTCCAATAAAACGTGCCCCTTGCAAAGTAAGCTCAGTATCAAACGGTTCACCAGCTTTTGCTGCCCTACCAGTACTCGCGCCATCTCCATACGGACAGCGTTTACCCATTCGGATTGCCGTGCAATCTCTTCGTTAAAAGACCCTGTGTTCATCATTGTATCTCTCTGCCTATCCTATCATAGCGGCACGAGCTTTTCAAGCCATATGTGCGTGCGCTCTTCGTGTAAGACACATTCGCAGGACGCGTGCTCTTAAAAACCGGTGGATTTTTTACTGGCCTCAAAAGTTTTTTGCTTAAATTGAGAGGTTTTGCTTGACGTGATGTGAAAAATGAGTATAATGCTGCTCCGCTAAACATTAACCGCACTAAAATCTTATGTCCAGAATTTGCAATATCACGTTTGCTATGCCGCACAAAGGCCGCCGCATTCATCGCTCCGGTCTCGCCAAGAAGAAGGGCGGTATCGGTCGTCACGTTACCAAGGTTGTTAACCGTACCGTCTACCCCAACCTTCAGGAGAAGCGTATTTGGGTGCCCGAGCTTAACGGTGGCCGTGGTGGCTACATCCGCATGAAGCTTTCCTGCAAGGCTCTCCGCACTATTTCTAAGAACGGTGCTTACAACACCCTTAAGAAGGCCGGGATTCTTTACTGATCTTTTTGTACTTTTTTTGAACGAATCGGCACATTGCGTTGTCTATCCCCTTCGATATAGAATAACCAGTGCCGTGGGGCTGTTCCGACAACGAACCGCGCGCATGTTCGCAAGAGTACCTTTACTGCATTTTAGGCAATAACCTTTTACGAAAATGACACCTCAACAAACTAAAATCGCGCTTCGTATCAACGATGACAATATCAACCACCACCTCTGGAACAACAGAGGCGTTTGGTGGTGCCACGTCACAGTCCACAAGCCGGACGCCACAGCGGAACGCTTGCGCTTCTCTCTGCGTACCAGGGACATAGAGAAAGCTCGCACGCTTCGCGATCGTATCTTTGCGGATATTCAGCGACACTTCGGTATTGCCACCTGAGGGTAAGCCGCAGCCAACGCTGTCAGCCTAAGGCTTGGATTATATCATCCTGATTTTTTACCGCTCCTGCTTAGCAAAGTAGGAGCGGTTTTGCGATTGTGTGCCCGGTAGCCGTGGCTTATTCCATACAAAAAACACCCTGCGCATACCGGCTGTGCAGGGCGTCTTTTTTTGGGGGGAAAAATCCGAGCAGGAACGAGGTGTTTATTTGGACACGTTGAAACGGAACTCGACCACGTCGCCGTCTTGCACCACATAGTCCTTGCCTTCGATGCGGAGTTTGGCTTGCTCTTTTGCCTTAGCAAGCGAGCCGCAGGCTACCAAATCATCGTACGCCACTACTTGTGCGGCAATGAAACCGCGCTCAAAGTCCGTATGGATAACACCGGCCGCCTGCGGGGCTTTATCTCCGGCTTTAATCGTCCATGCCTTCGTTTCTTTTACACCGGTGGTCAGGTAAGTGCGCAAACCCAACAGGTGGTACACGGCCTTAATCAAATCGCTCACGCCGGAGTCCGCAACGCCCAAATCGCTCAGGAACACCGCAGCCTCCTCGGCCGGCAGCTCGGAGAGCTCTTCCTCAATTCGGGCAGAAATGACAATGGCCTCCGCATGGTGTTGCTCTGCCACATACTTACGCACGGCAGAAACATAGGGGTGGGCATCGGGGTTAGCCACGGCATCGGCCAGCTCGTCTTCGCTGACGTTGCAGGCAAAGATGCTCTTTTTGTTGGAGAGCAGGAAGAAGCTTTGCAGCAGCTTGCGCTCGTCATCGCTCAGCTCCAGCGTGATGGCCGGGTTGCCCGCATCCAAATGCGGCAGCAGTTTTTCAATGAGGGCGAGCTCTTCCTTGGCTTCTTTGTCGCCACCGCGTGCTTTTTTAATGCGGCTCTCTTTGCGTTTTTCCATGGCGGCTAAGTCTGCCAAAATCAGCTCGGCGTTGATGATTTCGATGTCGCGCACCGGGTCAACAGAGCCCAGCTCGTGGATAATGTCGTCATTCTCAAAGCAGCGCACCACTTGTACAATGGCATCTGTCTCGCGGATGTTGGAGAGAAACTTGTTGCCCAGCCCGGCACCTTCTGCCGCGCCTTTCACCAAGCCGGCAATATCCACAAACTCAATAGCGGCAGGTACCACTTTCTCGCTCTTGTGCATTTCTGCCAATACGGCCAAGCGGTCGTCGGGTACTTCCACCACACCCACGTTCGGGTCTATGGTGCAAAACGGGTAGTTAGCTGCCTCTGCTTTGCGAGAGCGCGTCACTGCATTAAAAAGGGTGGATTTGCCTACATTCGGGAGTCCTACTATACCTGCCTGTAACATAACGCGCCCATTCTACATCAAAATCTCTCGTTTGAAAAGTCCGAAATCTGTCGCGCGTGCGTTTTATTTAGCACTTCTGCCGGGGTAGGGTGCTTGTAAAGCGAGTCAGCCCGATGTTTTGTGTTTGACGCAGCACCCCGAGGCGTGTATATTGGTGCATAAAGATGAATACGTTTTTTTTAGCAAGTTTTTGGAGTTGGTTGCTGCATGTGTTGGAGGCTGCCAACTTGTTGCCTCACTTCAACACCCCCTTGGGTGTCTTTTGCGCCATTGCATGGACCGCCACACTCATTTGCATTGTCATGTTCATATTTGCAGCCATTGCCGATATGGCAGACGGAGCAGATGCTGCGGATGAGCCCGGGGCTATCGATGGCGACGCCGGCCTGTTTTCCACCCGTGCCATTATTGCCTTTATTTTGGGCTTCGGGTGGGGCGGTTATTTAACCGTGGCCAACGGCGGTACGGTGACAGAGGGCATATTGGTGGCCTTGGCTGTGGGCATAGGCATGTTCTTTTTAGTGGCTATGCTGATGCGTTTTATATACGGGCTGCGTTCCGACGGCACAACGGATTACAGAACCTTGGTAGGTATGCAGGGTACAGTTTATGTAACCATAGAGCCCAATGGTGCCCCCGGCGGCCAAGTGCAGGTTAACCACCCCAGCCAGTTTATTACCATGCCCGCCGTGCAGGATGGCAGCGAGCCGTTGCCGGCTCATACCCGCATCGAGGTGGTGGAGGCCACCCCCACCGTGCTCACCGTGCGCCCCGTTTCCAAAAAATCTCAACCCCAAACATAATATATGACTACTAACATACCCTTGGTGCTGGCAAGTGCCGGCGATTCCGTTGGCGTAATTATCGCTATTGTTGCATTGGTCGTCTTTGTGCTGGGCACTGTTGTGGTGCTGTTCAGCCGCTATAAGATGTGCCCGTCCGACAAAATTTTGATTGTATACGGTAATGTAGGTGCCGGTAAATCTGCCAAATGTATCCATGGCGGTGCCACTTTTGTGCTGCCCATTGTGCAGAATTACGCCTTCATGGACCTTAACCCGCTCAATATCGATGTGCCGCTCAAAGGGGCGCTTTCCAGCCAGAATATTCGTGTAGATGTTCCTTCCTCTTTCATCGTGGGTATCAGCACGCAGCCGGCTATTATGCAAAATGCCGCCAGCCGTTTGCTTGGCCGCACCCGCCAGGATATCCGAGACCTCGCCTCCGAAATCATTATGGGGCAAATGCGTGTGGTGATTGCCTCCCTCACCATCGAGGAAATCAATGCCGACCGCGAGAAGCTTATCCGTGGTATCACCAACGGTGTGGATGTGGAGCTCAACAAAGTAGGTCTTTACCTCATCAATGCTAATATTACCGATATTCGAGATGCCTCCGGCTATATTGCCGCCTTGGGGCAAGAGGCCGCTGCCCGCGCCATCAACGATGCCATGATTAAGGTGGCAGAGGAAACCCGCCGCGGTGAAATCGGTAAGGCAGAAGCCTTGCGCGACCAAACCGTGCAGGTGGCCATGGCCAACGCCGCCGCCGTAGAGGGTAACAACGAAGCCCAAATGAAAGTGGCAGACTCCAATGCCCGCCTTAAGGTGCGCCAGGCAGAAGCCCACCGCATTGCCCTCGTGGCCGAAAAAGAGCAGGCCGCAAAAGCAGAAGAAGCAGGCTATATCGCCAACCGAGAGGCCGAAATGAAGCGCGCCGAATTGGAGCGCGCCACTCAAACCGCTAACGAACTTGTGGCTGCCGAAATCCAGAAGCGCAAGCAGGAAATCGCCGCAGAGGCCGTGGCTGCCGTTCTTGTTAAAGAGCAAGAGGGTAAAGCCCAAGCCCTCGTTATCGCCAATAAGGCAGAGGGTGATGCCGCGCTGGAGCTTGCTAAAGGCGAGGCCGAGGCTCTCTTGCTTAAGAAAAAGGCAGAGGGCGAAGGCTTGGAGCTGGTGGGCCGTGGCCAAGCTGCTGCCATTCAGGCTGCTTTGGAGGCTAAGGCCAGTGGTTTCCGCCAAATTGTTGCTGCCGCCGGAGATGCCCGAGCAGCCTCCGGCCTGCTTGTTACAGAGCAGCTGCCGCAGATTGTGGAGACCCAAGCCAGCGCCGTGCGCGGCCTCAGCTTCGACAAAGTTATCGTCATGGGCGGAGGCAACGACAAAGCCGGCTCTGTGGGTGGCTTTGTGCAAAACCTTGTCACCGGTACTTTGCCGTTGCACGAGCTCGCCTCCAGCGTGGGTGTAGAGCTGCCCTCTTACCTCGGTAAATCTACCGAGGAGGACTCGGCACCTCAAGCATAAGTGCATACTATAACAATTTGTATCCCTGCTGCAAAAAAATGGTGGCAGGGATACATTTTTTTGAAAGATTGGCGTGAAAAACACCGTACAATGATGTAGAATACATCAGACAATGAAAAAGTGCTTGTTGAGTTTATGTTGCGCAGGATTGCTGGTTGGGTGTCAGCAAGAAGTGCCTATTTTTAATTTTATGCAAGACTTGCGCTCAGCCAACAGTTTGCAGGCCTATTTGCAGGAGCACGAGGTGGATGTCAATGCTCGCAACCGAGAGAAGCATGGGGCGCATTACGGGCGAACCCCGCTGTTTTATATCGATGTGGGTAATGATGATGGTACTATTTATAGCTTTGCGGTAGATATGGCGCGGCTTTTGGTGCAGCGTGGGGCGAATGTGAACGCGAGGGACGGTGCGGGTTTTACCCCTTTGCTGGCGTTGCCGGGCATCGGCTCGGAGTATGCGGAGGACCGCGGTGAGGTGCAGGGGGCTTTAGATATGGTGGACTTTTATATTTCTGCCGGGGCGGATGTGTTTGCGCGTAACGATGCCGGGCACAATGCGCTGGATTTGGCCTTGCGTCCCCCGCATTATTCCGATAATCCGCTGATGGTGAAAAAGCTTAAAAAACTGGGCCTTAAATCTACGCTCGACCGCGAGCTGGTGTGGTGTGCTGCGCAGAGCGATGTTGCGGGCGTACGCCGTTTGTTGCAAGCCGGGGCTAATCCCAATGCCTGCAGTATAGATGGTATACCTGCTCTCATTGCTGCTATGGACATTCCGGTAGCGAGCCGAGAGCATACCGTAGAGGTGATGAAGTTGCTTTTGGCAGCCGGTGCAGACCCCAATGCCGCAGAGACCTCTCGCCTGCACGCTTGCGCCTTGCAATATGCGCGCTGGAATCCACCTGCCGCTCTTCGCCTGCTGTTGCAATATGGTGCCAATGCCAAAAAATTGCCGGTTATGGACTATGGGGATACTTGTTGCAGTGAGTATGTTTCCATCATGCGGCAACATGGTGCCACTATTATCAGAGAAGAATTAAATGGTTCATCTAAGTAATTAAGTATCAATGGTGTTTTTTTTGAGCAAGCGTACTGTTTTCGGTGTCAAACATTTAGCGATTTTTATAATGAGATGAAACGATTAACATTTTTATTGTTGTTAGCCGCGCTTTCTGTCCCGGTATTTGGGGCGGAGAGGTCTGTGCGTACCCCACGCCGTGAGCGTTTGGAGACTATTCTTAAGGAAGATGCCGCCACACCCCCGGCCGATATTTGGGAGGCGGTGCGTAGTGCGTGCAAACCTAATATACGGGCGACTCGCAAGGGCGAGGCGCATCACTCGGACCGCGTGCTCAATGGGGCACTATTGTTCGAGGCTGCCCGACTTAATGCAGATGCTACCATGGCTTGGGCATTGAAAGAGCACAACGCGAACCCCAATGATATGCAGTGGGATAATTATGGGGCAGGCCCGTTCTCGCGCTGCTCACCTCTGCACATAGCTGCTACATACGCCTCTGTAGAAGCAGCCAAGGTATTGTTGGCGGCAAATGCCAATCCTAATGCCGTAGATTCGAACGGCAATACACCATTGATGCGCGCTGCGGTCTCCGGGGCAGAACAATCTGCCGAGTTGGTGCGCCTGCTGCTGGAGCATGGCGCAAATCCGGCCTTGCGTAACCATGAGGGTAAAACAGCAGCGGATATGGTCCCTTTGCAGGAGGGAACCGTCTTTGGTATGTTGTGCCGTTGTGGTGTGTTGCCGCAAGATGAAACGCGCTTTAGGCAATGGTTGCAGAGTGAGTATAAGGCTGCCTCCCCCGATGCGCATGAGCTGCAACTTGCTCTGGCTGTGCTTGCAGATGATTTAGCGCAAGCAGAGGAGTGGTTGAAAAAAGGGGTAAACCCGCAG
>SUVM01000036.1 GCA_015062015.1 Akkermansiaceae bacterium
GCGAACTATCATGCGCAAGCTATCATGTAAGGTGCGCAGCACCGCACTTTCAGGCGAGCCGCAGGCGAGCTATCATGCAAGCGGCATAGCCGCGCGCTATATAGCGTGGCAGCAACACAGGGCACGCGGTTGTCTCCGGGCTTACGCCCTTCGGCGCATCTGCCGCCCACTCCGCGTGCCGCGTCGGGGCTCGTATATTTTATTTCGTTTATACCCGGGGTTTTGCTCGCCTACGGCTCGCGTCACCCCGGGCTACCGGCTGTCGCCCTGCGGGCTCGAGAATTCCGCTCGCATTCGCTCGCAGGTTCTCGTAACATCCACCCGCGAACCGCAGGTTCGCCGAATTTTAGAGCCCGGAAGGGCGACAAGAGGAATAGACGGAGGTGCAGCCGCGTAGCGGCGGAACCTCCGGTACGGAAAATAACATGATGGAACCCCGTTGAAAACGGCGGTGACAGAACCCAACGCATGCGGCACCCCGCCGATGTCCAAAACGACATCCAAAATTAAAAATCCAAAATCCAAAATCAAAAATCTCCCCACCCACCCTACTTACTACTTCCAACTTCCAACTTTCAACTTGTATAGTTTCTTTTGCCGAAAATGGCGGAACCCACACGCACAATCGTAGCCCCCTCTTCCACCGCAACCGCGTAATCATGGCTCATCCCCATAGACAACTCCGGCAGCGGCAACGGGCCGCGCGCCCGCAGCGCCTCTGCCAAACCACGCAAACAAGCAAAAGCCGGGCGAGCCCCCTCGGGCGTTTCGGTAGGGGCAGGAATACACATCAGCCCTGCAATCTCCATATGCGGCAACGCCACCAAGGCATCCCATGCCGCCTGCAACCCCTCCGGCGTAAAACCATGCTTACTCTCCTCGCCATCCACATTCACCTCCAACAACACCCGGGCCACCACCCCAAGCTCCCCCGCAATGCGAGAAATCGCCTCCGCCAACTTCACAGAGTCCACCGCCTCAATCAACGCAAACCCGCGCTCCAACGCCTTACGCACCTTATTGCGCTGCAAGGGGCCAATCAAATGCCACTCACAATCCTGCGGCATCTGCGGCATCTTCTCTATCGCCTCTTGCAACCGATTCTCACCGAACAAACGCTGCCCATCGTCATAGGCATGCATGATATCGCTCACCGGAAACGTCTTACTCACCGCCAACAACGCCACACTCCCCGCAGGTCGCCCCGCGCGTGCCTCCGCAGCCCGTATCGCCGCGCGTATCTCGCCTAATTGATCTTCTATATACATGCCGCCATCTTACCCCATCCCCTGCCCCGTAGCAAGCAAATTCCTCCCCATTACCGCCCAACACCCCAAAATCATGTGAGCGCACCCTGCGCGAACTATCATGCGCAAGCTATCATGTAAGGTGCGCAGCACCGCACTTTCAGGCGAGCCGCAGGCGAGCTATCATGCAAGCGGCATCGCCGCGCGCTATATAGCGTGGCAGCAACACATGGCGCGCGTGGTCTCAGGGCTTACGCCCTTCGGATGCGCTGCCGCCCACTCCGCGTGCCGCGTCGGGGCTCGTATATTTTTTCCGATTATCCCCGGGGTTTTGCTCGCCTACGGCTCGCGTCACCCCGGGCTACCGGCTGCCGCCCTCCGGGCTCGAGAATTCGGCTCGCATTCGCTCGCATGGTGAACAATATTTTAAGCCCCGTGAGGGGCGAAATAATATAGGCAGGGGTTAAGCGCGCCACAGGCGCGCGCAACCCCTGCAAAACGTAAAATAAATATAGGAGCCCGGGGAACCCGCGGCGACAGATTCCCCCGATGGGCGTTAGCCCGAAGGGATAGCGGCGTGCTCTCAGGGCTTACGCCCTTCGGTTCATCTGCCGCCCACTCCGCGTGCCGCATCGGGGCTCGTTTTGATTTTTTGCTCCCAGCAGGGGCTGCGCTCACGTTGTTCGCTTAGCCCCTGCCTAAGTTATTTCGCCCCCCATTCGGGGGCTTGAGAATGCGGCTCGCATTCGCTCGCATGTTTACTCTTGTGCGCTACAACAAAAAACGCATGGCACCCTATCAGCACCATGCGTTTTTGTTGTGTTAAGCTTTTTTCTTTACCTCAACACCATCACTTGCGGCGACGGCGTGCAGCCAAACCGGCCAAAGCCAGCAGGCTCAGCGTAGCTGTGGTAGGCTCGGGGATACCTAATGCTGCGTGATTAGCTGCAACGATGCTACTATACGTCCAGTCATTCGACTTAATAATATCTTTACTATCAATGCTCAGATAAGCATCATCGTAGCTTAATTCAACTGGTTTATAGTATGCATCATAGTCATCCTTATATGATTCCCATGAATAGAATGTAGACTTCCCCAATGCAGTAGCCCACGTTCCGTCATTATAGCAAACCGTCATTACGATGGCAACACCATAAGGCTCAGTTGACTGCTTATCACGTACAGCAAAGGCATATGTAAGAGCCGCTCCCGTTATACTTTTGGTATCGCTAACAAAAAGCTTGTTCATAGCGTGATTGGTGGGCCATCCATAATCCTCACCAGTAGCAGTTGTTAAGGATTTTACATCAGTCCCGCTAGTCTCACCCGCTTCTTGAAAGGCAAAAAAGTGGAATTCATTCCTATCCTCCCATGTTTTAATGCCAAGTGCAGCACTATACTTCGAGATAGTATCATTGGGCTTGGTTGCATCTACGTAGTCTTTTTCACCCTCTATAGCGTGCCCAAGTATTGTTTTATTCAGATTAGCCGTGGAAATAAGCGAAGTAACCGCCTCAGCCGACAAGCTTGTTGTTAAATAGAATCCATCCCCATATTCGTAATCGGACATGTCAATGGTCTTTGTTGCTGCGCCCGCAATGCCGCAGAGTGCCATCAAGGCAATAATTGTTTTCTTCATGCTTTGTGTTAATTGTATGTGTTTTGCTTGCTTACCACCTTGGCTTCCTCGCGCGATGGAATGGCACCTTGGGGCTCGCGTACAGAGGCATGTTACCTCATTTCAAATGAGATATACTAAAAATCTACGTTGCAGCGGCATCTCTTTTCAAATGAGATGACAAGAAAAAAAGTTATAAAAAACAGATTTTTTGTAGGTTATAAAATTTTTGTTATTAAAATTCAAGTTTCTTTTTCTCCGTTTTGAAAAGGGAAAAATATACTTTATTCATTGCGGGATTGTTTTTTATTTCTTTAATCGCAATAAAATAATATTGTGAGATATTTGTTTTTTCTTCGCTCTGTTTTTCGTGCATTTAGAGCTATGATTATACGTTATTTTAAGTTGCATTTATTTTAAAAGCAGACAGTATACTATATTCTAAAAAAATGAGAAATACGCGTAAAATTAGCGTTCATCTCATTTGAAAAGAGATAACATGCCTTTGCACGCAATCCCCACGGTACCATTCCATCGCGCGAGGAAGCCGAGGAGGCAATGTGCAAAACACTTAATATTAATTCAAAATCATGAGATTACGCTTACCTAAACTTTTGCTTACGGCTGTGGGTGCAGCAATATGCTGCGTACATCAAGCCGAAGCAGATACGTATTACCTTAATGTAGCCGATAGCAATGGGACGACATTGAGTAGTGGAGTCGCTAATACCAGCGGAGGCAGCAACATAGACGGTGGCTGGAAAGAGCTTTGCTCATTGAGTGATTCTTACCATGGTCCGCACAAACTGGTCATTGATCAAGCCCGCACGGCAACTAATTACATCAAGCTGGATTTTAATCCGCTCACGGTAGCTTCTTTTGAAGTTGCTGAGGCTGCTAGCGGAACTTGGATTTCTAATACCGGCACTCGTGAATATCACATTGGCAGTACAGATGCTTCGCAGACCTCGGTTTTTCATGGTGATTTGAAGTTGCAAGGTACGGGGACTAAGCTTGTTGCGGATCAAACGTGGGATATTGATGAAGGGGTTACCGTTACTTTGACCACAGGTACTGTAACAACTGTTCCCGGCGCAGCATGGACTTTGAGCGGAAAAGGTAAGCTGGATGCAAGCGCTGCGACAGTCATTAATTTAGGTGATACGGTCTATAATAGTGCAGATACTACTATTGATTTTGGCAGTGCTACGGTTAAGATTGAAACCTATGATATTCTGAAGGGCTGTTTCGAGCAGAGCGGCGTTTCCATTGGCGAAGGTGGTGTTGAAGGGAATGGCTATATAACAGCGGCTTCCGATATTAAGCTTTTCTCCAATATCGACAAAGTTGCCTTTGGCAAAGTCCAACTGGACGGAAATGATGTTGCGTCAAATAATGGAGTAATTTCCGGCGAAAGCATTGTTGCACTGAATGCTTCCAGCTATTTTATTTACAATGATGAAGAATATGGCTCTGCCATGGACAATGCAACAAGCCTGCATATCATGGATGATGCTACACTTACACTTAATAAGAAATTGGCAGCATCTGTTACAGGAGGAATTACTATAAACGGAGCGAATGCCACTTTCGATTTAGGCTCGGATGCTGAGCTTCAGAGCTCTTCTGTTCATTTAATCGGCGTGGAAAATTATAAGCTGACCGGAAAAGGTGTATATAACATGGGTAATATCAATAGCGTTTCTTTGGGAAATGCAATCTTGGCAGATACCTGGAGCGGTATCGTGGCAGTAAAGCAGGGAGGCCGTGGAATTAATCTTGCAAATTGGGATGTCTATAAGACAAAAATTCAGTTTGAGGGATTTACAGGGTATTTAAGTGATGCTACATTATCAAAGGATTTGATACTCGTTAACTCTGCAGGTGAGAACGGATATGCCTTACGTCTCGATAATGGTTCTTCCACTTCGAATACAACTGCTACATTCAGCGGTGCAATTAGTGGAAGTGGTAATATTGAATACACATGGGATATAGGTAACACCTATAAAACCACACATGTAATTAGTGGTGATACCTCCGAGTGGGATGGCAAGTTCCTTCGCAAGTTGATTGACAGTACCAATGTAGACGGTATTACTGAAGGAAAAAATGTGGACGTGAAGTTTACAAAAGGAGGTAATGTGTTCAAGGCTAACGGTAATGGTGGTGTGGCAGATGCAGACGGCACAAATAAGAAAATGAATGTTATCATCGAGGCTGCCTCCGCTACGACTTTTAACGGTAGCATAGAGAACGTGAATGCCGTCACCGTGAATAGCGATACTACCTTCAAACAGCAGGTAGGGGCTCAGTCTCTTACCCTTGCTGCGGGTAAAAACATGGGGGTAGATGCCGCAATTTCCACAACCAGCCTTACCTTGGGCGAGAATGCGGGATTGGTGTTTGGCGGAGGCAAGCTCAGTGTTGTTGATGCTCTTGCATTAGATAGCACCATCATTACTCTTGCACAAGGCATGGAGTTTGCCACGGCAGAGGATTACGAGCTGCTGACGGTGACCGGCGCGGGCAACACACTTTCCGTAAACGGTTGGGAAAACTGGGTAGGTAATACCTACAACATCGGGGGTGTGGATTATACCACCGGGCTGAACTTGGCGAACAACACGCTGAGTGTTCGCTTTACGGCAATGCCCATCCCCGAGCCTGCTACGGCAACGCTTAGCTTGCTGGCTTTGGCTGCCATGGCAGCACGCCGCCGCCGCAAGTGATGGTGTTGAGGTAAAGAAAAAAGCTTAACACAACAAAAACGCATGGTGCTGATAGGGTGCCATGCGTTTTTGTTGTAGCGCACAAGAGTAACATGCGAGCGAATGCGAGCGGAATTCTCGAGCCCGGCGGCAGCCAGTAGCCCGGGGTGACGCGAGCCGTAGGCGAGCAAAACCCCGGGGATAAACGAAAAAAAATATACGAGCCCCGACGCGGTACGCGGAATGGGCGGCAGATGCGCCGAAGGGCGTGAGCCCTGAGAGCACGCGTGCCATGTGTTAACGCCTCGCTATATAGCGCGCGGCGATGCCGCTTGCATGATAGCTCGCCTACGGCTCGCCTGAAAGTGCGGTGCTGCGCACCTTACATGATAGCTGCGCATGATAGTTCACGCAGGGTGCGCTCACATGATTTTGGGGTGTTGGGATAGGCGGCAGCGCATCCGAAGGGGCGTAAGCCCTGAGAGCAACGCGTGCCATGTGTTGTTGCCACGCCATATAGCGCGCGGCTATGCCGCTTGCATGATAGCTCGCCTGCGGCTCGCCTGAAAGTGCGGTGCTGCGCACCTTACATGATAGCTGCGCATGATAGTTCGCGCAGGGTGCGCTCACATGATTTTGGGGTGTTGGGCGGTAATGGGGAGGAATTTGCTTGCTACGGGGCAGGGGATGGGGTAAGATGGCGGCATGTATATAAACCGGGAGATATCTTGGATGGAGTTTAACCAACGGGTGCTGGACCAAGCATACCGGCGGGAGCTGCCGTTGCTGGAGCGGGTGAAGTTTTTGGCGATTAGTGCGAGCAATTTGGACGAGTTTTTTCAGGTACGCGTAGGGGGGCTGATGCTGCTGAGAGACAGCGGCAAGTATGCCTCTGACACCCAAGGATTGGCCCCGACCGAGCAGCTGGAGCTGATACGCCTGCGTGCCGCCGGCATGGTGGCGGACCAATACATGCTGATGGAGCGAGAGCTGATGCCGCTGATGCAACAGGCGGGCATTAGCCCCATGCAAATTGCGGAGCTGACGGAGACGCAATATGCTGCGCTGGAGGAGCATTTCCTCAACAACATTGCACCGCTGCTCACCCCGCTGGCTATGGAGGTGGAGCGCCCGCCGGTGCTGCCGAACCTGAGTTTGATACTGGGTGTGGAGCTGCGGGAGGCAGAAAGTGACGACACGCGTTTTGTGGCGGTGGTGCTGCCGGAGAGTTTGCCGAGGCGTGTGCACTCTGCCGCGCTGGGGCGAGACGGCTATGTGCTGCTGGAGGATTTGGTGAGCGAGTTTATGCCGCACTTGCTGCCGGGGGAGCCGATTGTGAATATGAGCCCGTTCCGGGTGACGCGCAACGGCGATATAGCAGTGGCAGAGGAGGAAGGGGGCGATTTTGCACAAGAGATGGAGGCGGTGCTGGTGGCGCGCAAGTTTTCGGAATGCGTGCGTTTGGAGCTGCCGGCCGGGTTGCCGCCGGAGTTTGCGCGGCGCATTGCGGGCATTGCAGGGGCAGATGAGTTTTGCACTTACCCGGTACCGGGGCCGCTGCAACTGGTGGATTTTGGGCGTTTGGCGTACGACCCGGGCAACGAGCACCTGAAGATGGAGGCGTGGACGCCGATGGCATCCCCCGCAGTGGACCCGGGGATGAGCATGTTCGACAACATTGCCCAACAGGGGGACATCCTCTTGCACAATCCTTTTGAGAGCTACGAACCGGTTGTACGTTTTGTGGAGGAAGCCGCCAAGGACCCGGATGTGCTGGCCATCAAACAAGTGCTGTACCGCACGGCCAAAAACTCTCGCTTTGTGGCGGCACTGTGCCGCGCGGCGGAGTCCGGCAAGCAGGTGACGGTGCTGGTGGAGCTGAAAGCCCGCTTCGATGAGAGCCGCAACTTAATGCAGGCAGAGCAGTTGCAAAAATCCGGCGTACAGGTGGTGTACGGGGTAAAGGGGTTCAAAACACACGCCAAAATCACGCTGGTGGTGCGCCGGGAAAACGGCACCTTGCGCCGCTACTGCCACTTTGGCACGGGTAATTATAACGAGACAACGGCGGCTCTGTACAGTGATTTGAACTTGCTGACGTGCAGCGAAAATCTGGGGGCGGATGCCTCGCAATTTTTCAACTCCATTACGGGGTTGACCAAGCTGATGCGGTTCCGCAGCATTTTCCCCAGCCCCGGTATGATGAAGCAACGGCTGCTGGAGCTGATAGAAGCCGAGGCTGCCCGCGCACGCCGTGGCGAGCCGGCAGAGATACGCGCCAAGATGAATTCCCTAAACGATAAGGAGGTGATGCGCGCGCTGGAGGCAGCGTCTCAAGCCGGGGTGCGTATACAGCTGAATGTACGCGGCATTTGCTGCTGGACCCCCGGCACGCCGCAGGGGCAGGTGCGCACGCGCATTATCAGCATTGTGGACCGCTATTTAGAGCACGCGCGCATTTTCTGTTTTGCCAACGGGGGTAACCCGCTGGTGTACATTGCCAGTGCAGACTGGATGAGCCGCAACCTGGACCGCCGCATTGAGCTGATGGTGCCGATTGAAAACCGGGAGGCCGCCGCACGCGTGCAAGACATTTTGGATGCCTGTTTTAACGACACGGCACAGGCGTATGTGATGCGGCCGGATGGGGCATCCGTACCGGTGCGCCCCGCCGCCCGCACCAAGCCTTTTGCCATGCAACAACACTTGCAGGAGCTGGCCCAACAAGCCGCCCATTTGCAGGAAAAAGAATCCCGCCGCACGCTGGAGCCACACAGGCCGAAATAAAGTTGGAAGTTGGAAGGTGGAAGTTGGAAGTAGTTTTGGTTATGAAGTTAAAAAGTGTATTATGGGCAATGGCGGGGGCGGTGGTGCTGAGCCAAGGGACGGAGGGTGCAGGATGCGATACAGACATCGACATCTCGTTTTCCGATACAGAAGAGAAGCGAACTGTTATATGGGACGAACGGGAAGAACGCAAAAAAGACATCTCCCCAATAATAAATACCTACGCCCCGATGCATGGCGGGTTAGGCGCTCGGGAAAGCTCATTTTCTGCGCTGGAAGGCACTTTCTACGACCTTAAGAGATATAGGGACGGGAAGGACACCGGGCTTACCGGCGGTTTTATGGGAACGGACCGAGTTATTGAGGCGTTGGCAAGGGTTTTCCGTGCCGATGCTTGGGATGCCGCAGAGCTAAACAAATACTACCAAGCAGACACACGCTTGTATGCAGACTACTGGTATTTACCGGCAGCACGCGCCGACTATGCCCCGATAGAATTTGGGGTAGGTAAGGCAGGGCAACCCGTATCCCAATGGGAGTGCAAGCCCTCTGCCTGGGTGGCCGTTTACCGGGGTAAGGTGATAGCCCCCGTTACGGGCAAGTTCCGTTTCATCGGCACGGGGGATGAGTTTGTGGCGGTACGATTCGGCGGCAAAACGGTGCTGGATGCCGGCTACTGTCTGCCCACGCTCCGGGACCCAAAGAACCCGAAGGCATGCCGGATATACGGCAGCGACGGGCAGCAATGGCGCGACAATATTAAAAGCGGCAAAGATAAGCAACGCAAGAATTACGCATTCATCACGGGGATACCCGGCTGCGAGATATGGGACTACGAATTGGGCGGCTTGGTAGCGGGCAACCACTTCGATGTAGCGGAAGGCGAGGCCTACGACATAGAGATTGCCATTGCAGAAATACCGGGCGGCAGCTTTGGCTTTGTGCTCTTTATTGAAGCGCTGGATGACACCGGCAAGCCGCTGTACACTGCACGAGACAAGAAGTACGACCTGTTCCGCACCTCGGCTAACAACCCGGACCCGGCACTGCAAAAGGAAAAGCTGGAGGAGGCCGGCTGCCATGTACGCGATGGCAATATTCCTTTTATCGAAGAAAGCTACATTTGGGAGGTAAGAAAAGATTAACGCCTTAACACCGGGTCTCATATGCACATACTCCGCCTACTGATAGCCGCCTGCCTGCCGGCCCTGCCGCTGGGGGCAGCAGAAAAGCCGCGCGCGATTGTCATTTTTTATGCAGATGATTTAGGGTACAACGATACCTCTACCTACGGCTGCGAAAAAGTGCCCTGCCCCCATTTGGACAGATTGGCCACCGAGGGGCTGCGGTTTACCAATGCCCACAGCACTACCTCTGTATGCACCCCCTCCCGCTATTCTTTATTAACGGGGGAATACGCCTGGCGCCGCAAAGACACCAACATTTTACCCGGGGATGCCAAGCTGATACTGCCCACCAAAGAGGAGCGCGCCACGCTGCCGTCTCTGATGCAGCAGGCGGGGTACCGCACGGCCGTTATCGGCAAATGGCACTTGGGCTTAGGGCGCGGGGAAGAGCCCACGGACTGGAACCGCCATATTGCGCCGGGGCCCAATGAGGTGGGGTTTGACCACGCGTTTATTTTAGCAGCCACGGGCGACCGCGTGCCCTGTGTCTATTTGGAAAACGGGCATGTGGTGGGGCTGGACCCGGCAGACCCCATACAGGTGAGCTACAAAACCCCATTCCCCGGCGAAAAACAGGGCAGCACCCACCCCGAGCTGCTCAAACCCCATGCCCACAGCAACGGGCCCCAGCACAACTGTACCATTGTGGACGGCATACCGCGCATCGGCCACATGAGCGGCGGCACCGCCGCCCTGTGGAAAGACCAAGACATGGCGGACCGCCTGACGGAAGAAGCCATACGCTTTATCCGCGAAAGTGCCGCCATGGATAAACCCATCTTCCTTTACTTTGCCACCAACGACATCCATGTGCCGAGAGACCCGCACCCGCGCTTTGTGGGCAAAAGCCGAATGGGGATTCGCGGGGATGTAACCGTGCAGATGGATGACTGTTTGGGCCGGCTGCGTGCCGCCTTGACCGAAAACGGGTACGGGGACTGCCTTTTTATCTTCTCCAGCGACAATGGACCGGTGATTAACGATGGCTATTGGGATGGCTCCATCCGGGACTGCGCCGGCCACAACCCCGTTGCCCCCATGGGTATGGGCCATTATCAAAACGGCAAGCTGACCGGCGGCAAATACGGCATTATGGAGGGCAGCACCTGCGTGCCGTTCATTGTTTGCCGCCCGGGGCATGTGCCCGCCAATGAGGTGACGCATGCCTTGGTAAGCCAAGTGGATCTTGCGCGCAGTTTGGCCGAGCTTGTGGGGGTGGAAGTACCTGCCGGGGCCCTGCCCGACAGCCGCAACGAGCTGCCCGCCCTTACCGGCAAAAACCGCCAAGGTGCCCCCTACATTATAGAGCAAAGCCCGGGCCGCCTGCTGGCAATCAGGCAGGGAGAATGGAAATACTACCGCCGAGGCAAACAAGAGCATTTGTACAACCTGAGTGCCGACCCCAAGGAAGAACACAACGTAGCACAGCAAAACCCCGAAACCGTGCAACAGCTCTACCGCCTCTTGCAACGCGCGCAAGAGCCCCCCCAACCCATAAAGTAATGCCCGGCCGATTTTTTGCTTGAAAAAGCAGTTTCATTTGTTAAGATGAAGGGCGGTATTTTGTTACGCACAACATCTACTGCATGACATGAAACAGCTCTCTTATCTGATAAGCATTCCGGGGGTAATGTGTCTCCTTACCCCTGCCCACGCAGCCGAGATATGGGCTACGGGGGTTTCTGCCACCGAGGGGTGGATAGATTACGAGAAAGATGCCAAGGAAGACGGGGATGACAATTTATGCTGGGCAGCAAGCTCTGCCAACATCATCGACTTTTGGCAACAACATTACATTGTACCCGAGGGCACACCCACCGGGGCTGCCATTTGGGAGCGTTTCAAAACGGCCAGCACCACAGATACCGGCGGCAACTTCGTTTTTGCTATCCAATGGTGGCTGGGCGGGGATTACCAAGGCACCACCCTGGAAGATAATGTGTACGGTGACAATTTAACACCGGAAGAAGTGCTTACCCATGCAAACAACCGCGCCATTGCCCGGCACAGCACAACTGATGAAAGTGCTATCAAAACAGATTTAGATGAGTTCGGCGGCTATTACTGGAGCACCATCCCGGAGACGTATGACGGCACGCCGTATGTCAATTCCCGCCAAGAACATCTGTTCAATTTTGTATGGTTTGCCCGGCAAGACAAACAGCCCGTGCCGACAAACGGCAGCTATGATGCCCCTGCACTACTTGCAGAGCCTACCATAACGATGACCGATACGGAAGATGCGGAGGAAAACATAGCAAGCATGGTATCGGTCTCTCCCGCAGAACTGATGCAAGGGCTGGAGCTGGGCGGGCCGCTTTCTCTGGCTATTGTGGATACCAATAACATATTGGCACATGCCATCACACTTTGGGGGATTGAATACGAGGGCGATGCGGTGTCCTCCATCTGGATTACGGATTCGGACGACTACGAAACCCAACTGCGCCAAGTTGATGTAAAGCAGCAAACCAACAACGGCATTACCACCCTCATTCTTGAAAATTACTCCACCTACGCAGCGTATGGAGATATTTACATTACAGAAGCCTCGGGCGTGAACTTTAACGAAAGCAACACCTGGAGTCTGCAACAAATCCCGGAGCCGGCCACGGCAAGCTTGGGTTTATTATCCCTTGCCGGTCTTGCGGCACGCCGACGCCGCAAATGATAAAACATACAGCTTAAAAAACGGGCGGTAGAATAAACTACCGCCCGTTTTTTATGCCGTTAAGGGGAAAGGATTAATACTTATAATCGAGGTAGAACTGGAACTGGCCGTTGCGGTCCACCGCGTTACCCGTTTTGAAGGGGATGGCGTAGTCTACCGCCATGGGGCCCATAGGCAGGTTGATGCGCAGGCCGATACCGTAGTCTGCCGAGATGTGGGAGGTATCAAAATCGAAGCTGTCGCCATTGACAAAACCGACATCAACGAAGGCGGCAAAGCGCATGGAATCCACCACGGGGAGCGTAACCTCTAACTGAGCGAAAGCGGATGTTTTGCCGCCCATAGACTCGTCTCCGGAAAGAGCGGGGTCCACCAAACCGACATCGTGGAAGCGGAAACCACGCAAGTTGTTGGGGCCACCCAAGAAGCAACGCTCAAACAGCGGCACCTCCTCATTGCTATCCACCGCATCCACGGTTTGCGCCCCGAAGTTGATGCTCCAAATGGAGTCCCACTTCGAGTTGTAGTAATACGAACCGCCAATGCCAAGGCCATACGTTTCCACCGTGCTGCCGGGGCCGGACCAAGAGCCGAAGGCCTCGAAACTACCGCCCTTGCGCGGTGTTACAACAGAGTTGCGGGTATCGTACTCGTAGGCCAAGCGAATGTTGCTGCGGGTAAAGTCTCCGCAATTGTCGCGGAAGAAGGGGGGCACATAGCCGCCCTCGGGGTCGAGGGAGTATTGCTCGAGCGTATAGGTGAGGCGCAGGTTATGAGCATCGTTAAGGGCTTTACGCAGAGAGACGTTGAAACCGTAGTTTTGTTGCGTGTAGTAATCGCTCAGGTAGGTGTTGTCGGAGTAATACATCTCCAACCCGAAGGCGAGCTTGCGGTCCAGGAACCACGGCTCTACAAAGCTGATAACGGCGCTCTGGGTTTCGGTACCCAAGCGGCCTGTAACGGTGAGGCGCTGGCCGGCACCTACAAAGTTGCCGTCCAGGAAGCCGCCAAGGTCAAAATTCTTCTGCGTGGCGGTGGCATACAGGTAAACGCTTTCGATGGAGGAGAACGCTACACCGAACTGGATTTGGCCGGTTTCCTTTTCGCGCACCACAACGTTAATATCTCGATAACCGGGGGTGCCGGAAGCCGCTTGAGAGACCTCTACGCCATCGTGGAAGTAGTCCAGGTTCTCTAAGCGTTTGCGGGCGGTCTCCACATCCACCGAGTTGAGGGAGTGGCCGGGCTTGAGAGGCAGCTCTCTCAAAATGACATGCTGTTGCGTCTTGGTGTTGCCGGCAATGTTAATGCGCCCCACCTTGTAAGGGGAGCCCTCTGTCACGTCGTAGCAAATGTCTACCAAGCGCAGGCCGGAGGCATCCACCCCCACCTCGTCCACATCCGGGCGCACCGTGGCATCGGCATAGCCTTTGGCACCGTAGTAGTCGCGGATCATACGCGTATCGTCGGTGACTTTTTGCAGGGAGTAAATATCGCCGTCGAGCATGCTTAAGCCGGGGTGCAGCTCTTGCGGGGTATATACGGAAATGCCCTTAAAGGAAACATTGCGCACCTTGTAGCGCGGGCCCTCGTTAAGGTGCACGCGCATGGTAAGGCGTTGCGGGCCGGTGGCATTGCCGGTGGCGGAGTACTCCACCTTGGTGATAGCGGCACGCAGGTAGCCGTGGTCGCGGTACAGGCGCACGATTTCCTCCAAATCATCCTGCACGCGTTCGCGGTCTATTCTGCCGGATTTGGTAAACCAGGTAAAGAGCCCGCGCTCTTTGGTTTGCATGACTTGGCGCAACTGCACGGAGTCAAACTCTTTATTACCCACAAAGTGGATGTGGTCCATGGTGACGTTGCGCCCTTCGGTAATATCAAAAATAACATCTCTGTACCCGGAGCGGGCGGTGCCGGCATAGTGCCATGTTACCTTGGTGTCCGGGTAGCCGGCCTCGTAATACATTTGTATGATTTGGGCTTTGGCCGCAGCCAAGCCTTTATCGTTAAATGCCTGGCCGGAGCGCAGCGGCACGGCCCCCACCGGGGCATCGGCAGCCTCTGTCAAATGCTCCATCAACTCCTCGGAGGTAAAGCGCTTGTTGCCACGGAAACCCACACCGGCCATAACATCTGCCGGGCGCACCTCAAAAATAACGCGCAAGCCTTTGCCGGTGTGCTCTACCGCCACGCGGGCATCGGCATCCACCAAACCGCGCTCCACCAAACGCATGAGGTCATCGCTCACAACATCCGACGAATACTTACTGCCCGCACGCGTGCGCACGACGTCGAGCAGACGCTGTTTAGGCACGGCCCCGTTGCCGGAGACATAGCGAACATCTACCGCTGCCACCTTCTGCCCGTCGTACACGGACTCGTGAGACATAACACCGGTGCTGCCGCCAATGGCGCGCTCCAACTCTTCATCGGTAGCGGCTGCCACATCTGCCCCGGGGCGGGTAAGGTAGGCCTCGGGCGAAGCAACGGTATCATCCGTAATTTCATCTGCCTGAGCCCCCTGCATGGCTTTTTGGGCCATTTTTTCGGCAGCGGCGCGTGCAGCTTGTTCCTGCTGGTCTTGCTGTACGGCCTGCATAAAGATATCGGCCTCCGGCTTTTGCTCCTGCCGGGCGGAAAGGGGTAAACATATGGTGAAAGAGATAGCCAACAAGGTGCTTCTCCAATAGCGCACGCGTGTATTCATGTGTTCATCTTACCTAAGCAGGCGAGCTGTGTCAAGCCCATTTTAACAGATTCCGATATCGATTTTTTTGTATGGCAAAATAAGATTTCGGGGCAGTAAACGCCGCCTTTTGAAACGCAAATTCACCCCCGGATAAGAATTTTGGCTTGCTTTTGGCGCGAAAGAGAGTATGCTAATGGGCGCGGGGCATACTACACCCCCTGCAAGAGAACATTATGGCAAGCGAAAATCTTCAGGAACTTGAGCAAAACTACATGTGCGACCCGGATGCAGATGGCGGATTCCTCTACACCACGGCAGAGGCCGCTATTAACTGGATCCAGCAATCCTCCCTGTGGCCAATGCCGATGGGCACCTCGTGCTGCGCTATCGAATACATGGCCGCCTCATGCTCTCGCTATGATATCTCGCGCTTCGGGTCCGAGGTTAACCGCTACACCCCGCACCAGGCGGACTTTATGTTCATATGCGGCACCATCACCTACAAAATGGCCATGCTGGTACGCCGCATATGGGACCAGATGCCGGAGCCCAAGTGGTGCATCGCCTGCGGGGCGTGCGCATGCTCCGGCGGCATGTTCCGCTCTTACTCCGTATTGCAGGGTGTAGACAAGATTGTACCGGTGGATGTGTATATTTCCGGTTGTCCGCCACGCCCGGAGGCTTTGTTGCAAGGTTTAATAACGTTGAAAGAGAAGATTATGAAGACCGGGCACCCGCTCAAGGGTTTCTTCAAGACGCACGAGCCCAAAGAGGCACAAAATGCCGACACTATTACAGCCAAAATGTCCATCATGGACTAATGGTTTTGCGAACTTTACCCCCCATAAAAAAGAGACAAGCACATGGCCAATCTCAACACACTTCAGCAAGAGGCAGCAGACCGCATCTGCAAGCGCTATCCGCAAATCGGCCGCAAAGAGTTTCGCGGAGACATCATTTTAACCATCGCGGCAGAGGATTTGGTATCTGCCATGACCTTCGCGAAGGATGCCTGCGGGTTTGACATGCTGGTATGCGTATCTGCCGTAGACAATTTGGGGCAAGAGCCCCGGTTTGAGACAAACTACACCATCACACAGGCAGAGACAGGTGCCAACCTGTTGGTGCGCTGCCCGATTTCGGAGAGCGATTGCAGCGTACCGTCGCTTGTACCTGTTTGGAGCTCTGCGGACTGGCTGGAGCGCGAGCAGTACGACCTGATGGGCATCGAGTTTGTGGGGCACCCGGATTTACGCCGCATCATGATGTGGGACGGGTACCCGTACCACCCGCTGCGCAAGGATTTCCCGGTGGAAGGCAAGCCGACGGAGTTGCCCGGCGTAGCCTTTACGGAGAAAGCCCCGACCTGCGGTGGTCCGTTTACCACGCGCCCGGGTA
>SUVM01000037.1 GCA_015062015.1 Akkermansiaceae bacterium
TCTAAGTTGGTCAGGGCGCCCGCGCCGCTGCGGCTGGGCAGATGGCGTTGTGCTGCGCTACTCTTCCATGTTCAACGGATTCGACGAAATGGCCATGACCAACTTAGACGGTTTGGACGAAATGAAGAGCATCAAAATCTGCACCGCATACCGCTTAGGCGAGCAAATTCTGGAGTATCCCCCTGCCCTCATCGAAGAATGGGAGAAATGCGAGCCCATTTACGAGGAACTGCCCGGCTGGATGCAAGATACGACCAAATGCACCGCTTGGGAGCAACTGCCGGAGAATTGCCGCGCCTACGTTAAGCGTTTCGGAGAAATCATCGGCTGCCCGGTCGGCACGGTTGGCGTAGGCCCGGACCGCGAGCAAACCATCGCCGTTCCGCACTGATTTTTTTCGAGCTTCCCACACAGCCAGCCCTGCGGCAACCGACGCTGCAGGGCTTTTTTCTTTACCCCCTACGGATTTTCGGTTTCATGAACACGCCCGGCATCATCCCCCCTGCACCATACGCAACAGCCTACAAGAAAGAAGGGCTGTGGTTTCTGCTGTTTTTTGCGCTCTACCTTCTGGTTTACGGATACAGCGCGCTACGCATGGGCATGCATGTGGACGATTTGTACGACTTCGGGGGAGAAGAAACCGGGCTCTATGCCGCCAACGGGCGTTGGGGCATAGCGTTATGGCGCAGCGTGTTCGGGCTGGGGGCAGGCATATGGGCCGCCGGGGTGATGAGCGGGCTATTACTCTCTGCCCTTATCTGCATACAAACTCATCTTTTAGGCTTTAACACAGCGTTTAGCAAGCTCGTATACGGCTGTTTTTACTTAGGTTGCATCCAATTTAGCCACATGCTGCAATTCAGTTTTCAGTGCGATGCACTGGCCGCCGGTTTTCTGGCAGCTACCGGGGCCATTTGGAGCCTCAAAAAAGGGGGGGGCGGCTACCTCTGCCTAGGCATCGTGCTACTGGCATTCTCCTTCGGCACCTACCAAGCCAACTGTTTTTATTTCGGCGCGTTATTTTTGCTTACAGAGCTGCGCACACGCCAAAATGCCGCCGAGGGCAACTTTTGCAAACACTGTACCCAATTTATCCTCATGGGGCTTGCTGCGGCACTGCTTTGGTGGTGTGGCAAACAAATTGCGCTCCGGCTCCCCATCGTCACAGCAGAGCAAATCCGCTATGTGGCAGACTACCAAAGCAGCTTGTCCGACTGGCCCCGGTTCTTAGATAGCCCCCCGGCAGGTAAAGCCGCCACCATCTGCACCATCTTAACCGCCGGCTACGCCGGGCAATGGGTAAGCTACACCGTGTGCATCCCGTTGGTATGGCTTGGCATACGCTTTTACCGCTCTCAGCGCAAAACGCAAGCCACCGGCAGCGTGTTGCTCATGGTATTGCTCTACTTCACCCCCTACCTGCTGGGGCTTGTAATGATGCGCCAACAAACACCCTGGACCTACATCTCAGAGCCACTCATGGTCGCCGGTTTTTGGGGGCTTCTTGCCGCAGAAAGCAACAGCCTGTTACCGCTTGCTCGCAAAGCCCTCATCATCTTTCTGCCCTTTATGCTCCTCAAGGGCATGTACCAAATCTGCGCCAACGCGCGGCAGGAAGCGCGAAATTTCAACATCTGCCTCGCAGAGATACGAGAGCTACGCAGTGCCGCCAACGCCGCTGCCATCCACACCGGCAGCGAAGCCCGGCGCATCATTTTGCTGGGCGAACCCATGAAACGCGAAAATGTGCCGGATTCTGCCGCAGAATCCACCCTCACCTGGGCCAACATGTTATTTTATTACCTGCGATATCTCAAATTGGAGCATCTGCACATAGGTACGTCCGCAGATTACGCCCGTTTTGCCTCGCCCTTCTCTACCATGCCCACTTGGCCCGCCACCGGCAGCGTCCGCGCCATCGGCAACGAGGTTATCATTAAAATCGGTCCGCAGCCATAGTGATTTGGTCAACATCTCAAGATATTGGTTTAGCGTTTTGCGCAGCAAAACTTCTCAAAAAAAGGTATCATTATTTCCGCCACCTTGTTACACAGCATACCAAGGTAGCCTATTCTACACCGTTTCGGTAACGCCGATGCGGTCAAGAAGATCCAGTTTTTCCATAAGCGCCTCGGGGGATAGCTTGCCGCGCAACAAAGCACGATAAGCCTCTACCAACGTTGCGGTTTGCTCGGGCGTTTCTTCTAACAGCTCCAGGCGGAAGCGAGAAAGCCCGGCACGGCGCATGCCAACAACATAGCGGGCAGCGGATTGAGCTTTGCCGTTAAAGAGCGTGTTGCGGCAACCTTCGTCAGATCGCAAGTAATGCATGGCATAGGTGCGGTCCATCACGCGCACGCGGTGGTGCTCGCAAGGGCGCCCGCAATCCAGGAAACTATGGCCTTGAGAAAGGAAGGTACAAAAGACGCAATGCTCTGTATGGAACATGGGTATATGTTGGTGTAAGGTCAGCTCCAGCTCCGGGCCGCAACCACTGCGCAGCAAATCTGCAAGTTGGTGGGCATTAAGGTCATACGATACTGTTACGGCACGCATCCCCCATTCTCTCAACAGGAGCACACTTTGCGGATTAGCCGCATTCAGAGAAAAATCTGCCACCATTGGTATTCCTTTTTCACGGAAGTTCAAGGCAGCCCCCAAGTTACGCACCAACACGCCATCGGGTGCCGCTTCGTTAATAAAACGGAAGTAGCCGGACTCCTTGGGTTTCATGATGCGCAAGGTTGCAATCCATACAGCCGTAGCAGGATACTCGCGGCGCAATTGCGCCGTAACCGGTGCCAGTTGTTTGAGGTCTGTAAAATCCAAATAAATGCGCTTAATACCGGCTGCAGCGGCAGCAAGAGCCTGCTCCGGCTCGCGGCACAGCACAGAGAGCTTATACTTGTCCGCCGCTTTCGGCGTGGGGAAGATTTGCGACCAATCCGGCGGAAGCAAAGGCGAGTGCTTCGGCGTTTCATCAGCCGCCGGGCGCGGCAATTTTTCCACAAGCTCGCGGCGCATACGGTTCAATATACTCAAGGGAAGCATCAAGCCCTCTTCCAACGCATATGTACATTTACCCAAGCTGTAACCGGTACCGCCCAAGCGAGAAAACTGAGCCTCTACCACTTCGGGGGTGAGCGGCCGTTTTTCCGCTGCCTCCAGCGGCTGCCCGCTCCCCACGGTAACGCCACGGCAAGTTGCGGTCAGCTGCGCGCCGATGCGGCCTTCAAAGTGAATATCCAGCGCAGCAGAAGGAGCCTCCACCTTGCGGGCAAAATGGCACCAAGTAGCGTGTAAGCGTTTTTCCAAAGCGGGGTCTGCGGTTTTCCACAACAAATCGCCCGGGCGTACAAAACGCCAATCGATGCGGCTGCCTTTGCCATGGAAAAAGAGGCGGTTGCCCTGCACTTTCCAAATGCGGCCGCCTTGCTCTTCGTTGCGGTCCTGCCCGGCATCTATCACAAAACCGTCCCCCGGGGCAATGGGCATAGCCGGCATACCGGCAAGCTCTACCCAGCCATCCCCGCAACGCACGATACGCCCGGCCAAAGCACCGCGTTTCTTGCCGAATCTGCCATGGGTAAGCAAGGGGTGGTCCGTACCCTCCAACCAACCGAACGAAAAGCCGCGAGAAAACGCCATTTGCATAGCGTACAAAGAGTCTGCCTGTTCGGCAGGCGGCACATTTGCCCCCCGCAAAGCGGCATCCAACGCACGGCGATAGGCACGGGTAGTAGCCGCAACATACGCGGGGCTCTTAAGGCGCCCCTCAATCTTAAAACTACGCACCCCGGCTTCCAGCATTTGCGACACACGCTCCAAGGCGCACAAATCTTGCGGGGAGAAGATGTAGCGGCGCTCGCCCAAATCTCTCAAGCGGCCGTCCACCTCTAATTTATACGGCATACGGCAGGCTTGGGCACACTCGCCACGGTTGGCACTACGCTGCCCTAACGATTCGCTGGTAAGGCATTGGCCGGAGTACGCCACGCACAAAGCCCCATGGCAAAACACCTCTATCGGCTTGGTTGTAGCATCGGCACAGGCCCTTATTTCTTTAAGAGACAACTCGCGCGCAAGCACGATTTGCTGCGGGTCAAACAAGGCATCCACCCATTGCACGGCCTCCGGGCTGCTTACCGTCATTTGGGTAGAGATATGTAACTCTATTTTGAGGCGTCCCTCTCGCCGATGGCGGGCAATGAGGTCTGCCAAGCCCAAATCCTGCACAATCACGGCATCCACCCCGGCGGCATCCAATGCATCCACATACGCCATGGCCTCGGCCATTTCTGCCGGGAAAATGAGTACATTCATCGTCACATACGCACGCACCCCGCACTCATGCAAAAAGGGCACCAAGGTAGCCAAATCCTCTCGCGTAAAATTGTCGGCTCGCATGCGGGCATTAAATTGATCCAGCCCAAAATATACGGCATCTGCCCCATTAGCCACAGCGGCACGCACACAGTCCCAATTGCCCGCAGGGGCAAGAATCTCCGGTTGATGATGCAATGACATACTACATTAAAGGAATCACAAATTTACTGCCTACGGCCAGCCAAATAGGCAGCGTTATAAAAGAACAAAGTGTCGTGGAAAGCAAAATCTGGGTACCCACCTCGGGAATTCCCCCGAAACGTTTTGCCAAAATCACCGGAATCACCGCACTGGGGATGGCGCTTTGTATCACCATGATTTTTTTAATAATCGGGTCCACCGGCAACGCCCAAGCCAGCAGCAAAATTAACACCGGTGCCAACAGCAAGCGCGCCACGATGCCCGAGATGAGCATGCGCGGCTGCCAACGGAAATTGCGCGTCAAATCATACATCGAGCAACCAAACAAAATAAGGCAAATCGGCGTAGCTACCGCACCAATCATCTCTGCCGCCTTCATCACCGGGGGCTGTGCCACATACTGCCCCAGCCCGCTCCATGCCAACAGCAAGGACACACACACGGCTAACAATGGGCCGCGCAAAAAGAGCCCGAGGCGCAAATTGCAGCCACCGCCGCACATAAGCACAACGCCCAAGCTCCACACAAAGATTTCGCACCCCATGTTATGGATGAAGAGCACGCCCATGGTGGGATCCCCCGGGGCACTGAAAAGCATTTGAATAATCGGAATCACAAAAAAGGCATAATTCTGCACACCAGCGGTTAGAGTAAAAGTACGCAACCCGGTACCGATTTTCAAGCGCAATGCTTTAGCCACCAACCATGCGGCACCCACGCCTAACAGCAGCTCGGCAAACCCGCACGCAATGGCTTGCGCAGAAAAAGCTATGCCCGTAATACCCGGCACAGCCTCTACCACCATGTATTTCATGATATTGTAGAAAATCAGGCACGGATAGCCAATATCCATGGCAAGCTGCATAATCACGCTGTCGTGCTGCGGCTCCAGCGCACCTTTGCGGCGCAACCAAAAACCGATAGCAAAGAATACAAAAACAGGAATTGTTGCTAAAAATGAGTTGAATACAATATCAAACATATACCTAATTACCCATGTATTGCTCTATAAAACCTCTCGGCACTCCACTGCCCGGGGGCGGTGGGCGTATCCCCCAAATAACCGTAAATCAAACGTGAGCCATGCTCTGCATATAACAGGCGGCTCATCGGGCCATACTTGGCATCCATTCCCATCACCGCAAGAGGGCCGCCGGCACGGTGCAACAGCTCCACCCCCACATTCACATCCGCCATCGACTGCACTCGGAAAGCAAACTTCACCATATCTGCCCCGGCAGCACGCGCGGCAAGCTCGCGCTCCATCAACACTTCCAACGGCGGAGTTTTTTCAAAATCGTGGTTAGAGGCTATCACCTGCACCTGTGCCGCTTTGGCGGCTTGCACCAGCTCTTGCGCTTGCGGCAAATAGGCAGCCTCCCAATCCAACGCACATGCCATGGGCAACAATTCCATTGCCATGCGCATGCGTTGCGCCTCGCTCCAATCCCGCATACCGCCTTCGCTTTTATGCCGCAACGTCAACAACAAAGGCACGCGCGGCACATGCTCCATAATCTCGGCGGCTGTACGCAACGGCGGCAACGCATCCACGCGCAGCTCCACCCAATCGCAAGGCAGCGTCTCTGCTTCTGCCACCCGGCACCATGTCTCCCAGTCGGACACACTGCCCACAACCCTGCAATTTATCGACTCATTCATACGCCTGCACGGATTATACCCCGCCCCGCCAAGAAATGCAAACTTTATTTACAGCCCGCACCTTGTCGCTCTGCGACAAGGTGGCGAAGGGGGAGACAAGGCATTTACTTCTTTTTCAAATGTTCTTTTAAGATGCGCGATATCTCTTTAGCCGTATCGGGGTGGTCCTGCACGGAATGGTCTGAGGGCACAATTTTTTCCGTTCCCCAAGAGATATGGCTGGACCAATAGGGCACCACGCCATCGGAGCTATCAGGCGTATCATTTTTACCACGGTCGCCGATAATAGAATGAGTAGGCACATTGCGAACCTGCAAGCCCTTTAAGCCTTTAATGGAATAGCCATCCGGGGAAAGCTGGTTGCCGCTGGTAAACCAATCTGTCATGCGGCCGGGGTCGAGCAAGAGCATATCCTGCTGCAATGTTGCCACATTAATCACCTCTTCCACAATGGTTTGCGGCAGCTCTACCAAGCCCATCAACCACCCGGTTATGCTATATTGAGCCATAGGGGCACCTTGGTGGGGAGTCGCCAAATAAATGACGCGAGCCGCCTCCACCGGGGAGAAATAATAATCCCTCTGCAAGCCGGAGTGTCGCTTAGAGAAAGGCAAACGCTCTTTCACATAGCGAGCATCCATGTAATCATCCATCTTAATCTTACCGATTGTTTGCCCGCGTAACAGCTTCCAGGGCTCCACACATTGGCTATAGTGCGTAATAAGCCCACCCATAGAATGCCCTACCACCACCATTTTATCCCAATTTTTGTTACGTTTATCGGGGTCGAGCTGCCGGCGCACTTTCTGCAAAGCCTCGCGATAATGGCGGGCAGACACCGTCCACGCCACACCGGTGGGGTAATTATAGTACCAGAACTGGTAATTTTTCCGGATTTCGGGGTCTGCCAACAAACGGTTAACCAAATTATCAAAAGTACCGGCACTGCTCATCAACCCATGCGTCAAAATTACGGGTATTTTCTCCGGGCTATACGACTCGATGCAGGACAAACCGGACGTATTGCGCAACTCTTGCGGGCGAAGCATGCCCAACATACGGTCTTCTTTCACACGCGTCAAATTCCAATACACCTCGATGGAGGACGACAAATCACCGGCCAACGTATATGTGTTGCTACCCACCTTAAACGTTTCGTGGAAATTACGCGGCAACAAATGCACAATGGCACGGTGCTTCCCGTTTTTGGGGAACTCCACCACCACCGTCAGAGCCTGCACGGTACCGCGCGTAGCTATGGCAAATTTTTTACCTGCTTTGCGCACTTTATCCGCCGGAATAACGCCGACGAAAGGCACCCCGAAACCGGGGTAATAGTAATGTTCCTTCAATGCCTCGATATTCACATCTTTTGCCGGCACAATGTCCTCGTAAATATCGCGCAACGGGATAGAGGCATCGAAGCCCTCCTGCACAAATTTAACGCCTTCCGGGTGAAAGGCAGCCAGATTTCCCTTACGATACTCCAGATAATCCGCTCGGTAACGGCGCATCAATTGATAGACATTCTCATTGTAGCGAGCAACAAGAGCCTCTCTCTCCGGCTCTGTCAAATTCTTCTTTTGCAGCAGGGTCCAATCCGCTTCCAGACGGTCAAGCAACATGTCTGCCGTAAGGGCTTTGCGCTCTGAGCGAGAAACATACGCATCCGGCAATAAGGGGGCTGAGCACCGGCTCATCACCAAGGCGCCACCTACCGCTGCCATACCGCAACAAAACACGCGCATGTACCGAATAACAGAAACGTTGAGCATGCTCTTATTTTAGCGATTTCGCGCCAAGGTGTCAAATTGTTAATACTGCATCCGCAAAAATTGATATGCTATAAACATTTTGCCCCGAGTCGCGAAGGCTCACAACACGGGGCAAAAAACTCAGCGGGGGGCATTCACACCGCCAATCAGCAACACCATTTCCCCCTTGGGCGGGTGCTGTTCAAATGCTGCGGCAAGCTCTGCTGCGGAACCGCGATGATACGTTTCAAACACTTTGGTGAGCTCTCTTGCCACGCATATGGGGGCGGTGGGGTCCAGCTCTGCCAAAGCCTTAACCGTTTTAACAATACGGAACGGGGATTCGTAAAAAATACTGGTGTGAGAAGCCGCCAGAGCCGCCTGCAGGACTTGCCCCTTTTTACCGGACTTAACAGGCAGAAAACCGCCAAAGAAAAAAGCATCAGACGGCAAGCCGGAGCCAACTAAAGCCGTTACCACGGCAGAGGGACCGGGCAAGACGGTAAACGCAACTTCTCTCCGTTTAAGCTCCTGAATCAACCGATAACCGGGGTCCGACACTCCGGGCATACCGGCATCCGTCACCACGGCAAAACGCTCCCCGGCCAAGGCACGCGCTGCCACCTCCGGGGCGCGTGCAGTCTCATTGTGCTCGTGCAGACTCAACAACGGCTTTTTAATTCCATAGTGGCTCAACAACATGCCGGTATTGCGGGTGTCCTCGCAACAAATGCAATCCACCCCCTCCAACACCTGCAAGGCCCGGCGAGTAATATCCTCTCGGTTGCCGATGGGCAGCCCTACAAAACTGACCGGATACTCTATCATGGCAGCGTAAGGGCATCCACCACATTCCGGGCCGCTATACGAGTGGCGTAAGATAGCGCGGACTCTCGCGCAGCCTGCACATTACCCCCGCCGGTATTAAAGTAGCTGCCCTGCCCACGCACCGAGCCCGTTTTGAGCACTTTGCCGCTTTTACGGTCCGTTACCTCATAATCCACATATACCGTCAGCCCGATTTCGGTACTGATATAAGAATCATCCGGGTTGGTAATAAGGCTTTTGGGCGTTACGCTCACCACTTTACCGGAAATGCAGCAATCGCTTTGGGAAGGAGCCACCAAGCGGAACGTGCCGTCGGCTTGCAGTGCATCCGTCAAAGCCGTAGTCATTTGCATGGCAACGTACGGATAATTGGTGTGGTTCTCGAACATAGAGACATCGAAGGTTTGGACGTCCTTCATCGCACCATTGGTCAGCCCGCCAATCTGGTAGCCGCAAGAGGCACACAACAGCGTGGCTGCACTCAGTATAAAAACAGATATACGTTTCATAAATCAGCGTTGTTGAGATTGCGCAGCATTCCGGCGCGCACGAGCCACTGCCAACAGCTCTGCCGCCACCTTTGCCGCCTCCGGGTTTTCTTTTTTCTGCCGTATTACGTTTTCAAAACAGAAAATGGCGGACGGATACTCATGCGAGCGTTCCAAATAGTAGCGCCCCACCTCCAGCTCTTGGCGCACCAACAAACGGCGCACGTTAGAAGCCTCTGCCAAGGCCTTACCCGCATCTGCATGGTTGGGGAAGCGCAACGTAAACTCTTCGTATGCCTCTTGGGCTCGTTTCAAATTCACCAAATTCTGGTCGCCGCGCGTACGGCTCCCCGCCCACAACTGAGCCACCATCAACTGGGCCTCCGGGGCATAACGGCTATCCGGGTACTCCTCCACCAAACGGGCATATACCAACGCGGCCTCTTCAAACTTCTCTCTGCGTACCATGTAAGCCCCCAATATGGAATTGGCCGTGGCTGCCATTTCGTTGTACGGGGCATTCATAATCACCTTGCCCAACCACTCCTCCACCGTGCCGGAGTCTATATTGGCCTCCCACAACCCTAAAACGTTCGTTTTAAGCTTACCTTCGGCAGCCGCCATCGCAATGGCCATCTGGCGGTCAAGAGCCTTGGCATACAAGGGGCTCGTCTGGTAACGGGTTACCACCTTATCATACTCATCAAAAGCATCTCTCGGGTTATTCTGCTTCTCGTACACCTCGGCCAGTAAAAAACGAGCCTCGGGCACGCATGGCGCATACTCATACTTATTGCGAATCCGTTTCAACAAAGACTCCGCATCGCTATAATCCCCTGCGGCCACATATGCGCGTGCCTCTTTCAGCATTGCATCCGCCTCGGGCACACTTGCAGACAACGTACCCGCCGCTATCAACTCCGGACTCGGTTGCTGACACATCGTAAGCGCACTTACCGCACCTACACACCACAACAGCTGCCATCTTTTCTTCATAACACCATTATTCTACCACGTTCCCCCGCCCCGGCGCAAGAGTTATTTTGCTGTATTGCAAAAATATGGCTTCAGCCGCAAGCGGATGCCCCCCCGCAAACACACGTTTTCCGGGCTTATCAATACAAGCCTCCCCCAACAACTCTTTTTAAAAGAGATGTCAAGCAAAATAACGGTTAATCACCGAAAATCAATGGTTTATACAAACAAGAATAACTTTGTGCTCGATTGCGTTATTTTTTATTATTTGTCATCTTCCTAATCATCAACTAATAAGAGAAAATCTCTTTTAAAAAGAGCTATATCGTATCTTACACGACAAAAAACGCACAAAATCAGCGATGAGCAAGACACAA
The DNA here is from genome assembly GCA_015062015.1 of Akkermansiaceae bacterium. Classification (GTDB taxonomy): domain Bacteria; phylum Verrucomicrobiota; class Verrucomicrobiia; order Verrucomicrobiales; family Akkermansiaceae; genus Akkermansia. Next base: position 10,615 of record SUVM01000037.1, read on the forward strand.
GAAGCAGACGCAGAGCAAGCCGACAGTGCCGAGATGTCGGATTACGCCAAACAAGTAATCCGAGGCACCTATTTACCGCACATAGACGGCATACGAGCAGTCGCCGTCATACCGGTTTTATTATACCACTTATGCGCAACACTTTGTCCGGGCGGATACAGCGGCGTGGATGTTTTTTTTGTAATTTCGGGTTACTTAATCGGCGGCGGCATCATCAATGATTTGAGAAAGGGCGAGTTTTCGTTCTGTGCGTTCTACACACGCCGCATCAAGCGTATTATGCCGGCCTACTTTGCCATGATTATAGCGGCGCTGGTCGTAGGGCTCATGATTTACCACTACGAGCCGCTCAAATCATTGGGAAACGCCTCTTTACGAAGCTCGTACTTTTTTGCGAATTTCTTTTGTTACAAATTCTTAGGCGATTATTTTGCCGGAGATGCAGAATTACACCCGCTCATCAACCTGTGGTCTTTAAGCGTGGAGGAGCAATTCTACATTATCATGCCCTTGTTAATGTGGGCATTATGGAAGTTACGCAGCAAAGCCGTACTCCTGACCGGCCTGAGCGTACTGATGGTACTCTCCTTCGTACATGCGGAATTGTTATTGAACAGCGAAAGCGGGCGAGACTTAATCAAAGGCTTTTACATGCTGATGCCGAGAGCGTGGGAACTGCTTGCCGGTGTGGCATTGGCCTGTTTACCCATCTTGCAAGTTAAAGAAAAGATTAACAAGACGGTGGCTATCCTGCTGAGCAGCACCGGTTTTATCTTAACCATCGGCGCCTATGCCTGCTTAACCAAGGGCTCTCACTTCCCGGGGTACGGGGCACTGTGCTCTGTTGCGGGTTGCGCCTTAATGATTCGCTATGGAGCCTATGGTTGGGTAGGGCGTTTTCTGAGCGCAACACCCACGGTTGGTATCGGCCGCATTTCTTACTCATTGTACTTATGGCATTGGCCCATCATCGCCTTCATGCACTATATCTACAACAAAACGTTAACGGCCCCGCAAATGCTGTTTGCCGCCGCTCTTTCGTTCCTGTTAGCCATAGCGTCGTGGAAGTTCATTGAAATGCCGGTACGCCGCGCCAAAAAAATCGGTTTCAAGAGCGCAACGATTGGTCTGCTCATCACATGCGGAGTAACCGCCGGGGTAGGCTCCGTCCTGTATAAAACAGATGGCTTGGTGGACACTTTGCACCAAGAGGCAAACCAACACCGCTCTACCGAATACCCGCGCCGGTTGGTCACCATGGAGACCGGGGCTTTCGGTATTGCCCAGCTCGATACCATCAATGATAAAGGCCATACAGAAAAGAACGTTATCAAACACTTAGGTAATAAAGACCTTGAACCGAATTTCGTACTCATCGGAGACTCCCACGCAGAAGCCATCCAAATCGGGCTGGACGACATCTGCAAGCAACATAACCGTAGCGGCTTAGCCGTGGGGGTTAAAACATGCCCGCTTTCCGGCATAGAAATTACCAACACTTTTGCTAACGTTGCAGAGCCCTTCCTGACGTGGCTGCAACAAACCCCGCAAATTAAAACGGTTATCATTGTATGCCGATGGAACACCCGCCTGAGCAACGCCGATGCCTCTCAAAAACTCTACAGAACCGGTAGCGACATCCCCGCCGATACCTCGGCCAACACGCTCTTGCTGGAAGAAGGGTTAACCCGCACCTGCCAACGTATCAAAGAACTGGGGCGAGAGGTTGTCATTTTGGGCCCCATACCGGAGCTGAAACTAAACCCGGGCAGCGAGATACGCCGCCGCATTATGCTGGGGCTGGATACCGCCGATATAGGAGACACCACCACACAGGCCGAGTTTGACGCGAAGGAAGCAGAGGTTTTGCCCCTGTTGGACAGAATCCGCCAACAGGGCTTGGCCCGCGTCATTATGGTTCATCCCGTATTGCGGAACAATGGAGAATACCGTGGATTCATTCATGGCAAATTGATGTACCACGACGACAACCACCTTTCCGGCGAAGGCTCTCGCTACGTCATCGGGCAACTGTACCAACAAATATTCACAGCAAACACGCAGCAATAACCAACCGCGCCTGCTGCGAGCCGCACATTTAAGCCGGCAGCAGGCGCACCACACGGTCTGCACGCGGAAGTGTGATGGTGACTGTTGTACCCGTACCCTCGCAAGATGCCAGGGAAAGAGTACCGCTATGCTCTTTAACAATGTGGCGCACAATCAACAGGCCCAAGCCGTTACCTTTGCGCTTTGTGGTACGGAAAGGCTCGTACATGTTGCCCATCACCTCGTGCGAGATACCGGAGCCGTTATCGCCGATAATCACGCGCACATCGGTATCATTATAATCGGTTTGGATATAGATACCGCCGGGCGTATCGCCGGGGATGGATTGGAAGGCATTGCGAATGAGGTTATAAAAAGCTTGGAAAAGCTGGCCGCCGTCGGCACTGAGCTCGGGCAACTCGCGAGAGAGGGCTTGTTGCACACAGATACCGCGTGGGGCAATCTCGGGCTCGAGCACCTGCAACACACGGGCTATCAGCTCATTAAGCTGCACAGGCTCGCGGTGCTTCCTGCCGGGACGCATCGACTGCAAAAACTGGCGCAACAAGGTATCCAAACGGCGTGTCTCTGCTAAAGCAGACTCCAGCAACGGCTCCAATTTACTGCGCGTATCGGGCTCTGCCTTAGCTAATTTACGTTGCATCAACTGCAAATTAAGCCCCAAAGAATTAAGGGGGTTGCCAATTTCGTGCGCCACGGCTCCGGCCAAATAGGTGACAAGGTTAAATTGCTCGGCCTCGGCATCTTCCTCGCCTCGGGTAATGGTTTCCGTATCATCCCGAATCAGCAATAGGTACTCTGCCCCCTCTGCCACGGGGCTCATTAAAAAATTGTAATGCCGGGGCTCCGGATAATTCACATGCAAATCGCGCGTCATCGCCACCCCGCTGCCGCTCAGTTCCGCCCAGTTGCAGGTACCGCCCACCAAACGCTCGAACGGCATGCGCAACAGCTCGTGCAACGGGCGGTTAAACATGGCGCAGGCAGATTTGTTGGCAAAACGGGCATTGCCCTCGGCATCAAACAGGATAAGCCCATCCCGCAACGCATCAAATACATCCTGCAACAAACCTTTTTCGGACGCTAAACGCATGAACAAATGCCGCAGCTCGGCAGATTCCAGATGCTCCAATCGGTTTACGATTTTATCTAACGTATCGCGCTTCATGGCTAAAGGGAAAAAGGATTAAAAACGCAGCACCACCTCGCGGAATGTGGCAGGGATATGCGCACGGAACACATGTTTGCGGTCAAAAGCCCCCTCCTGTGCCACACCATCTGCCCACAGCTCGGGGTGTGCGGTGGGCGGCAGCGCATGCAACGCCAGCTCGAAGGTGTCTCGGGCATTGTCCGCCTTACCTTCCACCCTGTGTTGCAAACTCAGCTCGCGCGCCGCAGAAGCGTAGGTAAAGCGGTGCAGCAGGTAATCCCCCAAACGGTGGGCCAAACCATCCCCGGCATCCTCGTACAGCTCGCTGCCCAAGGTTGTTTCGGGAGCCCACCAAACATCCAGCGTTACGGGTGGGTTCTTCAACTCGCCAACGTATTGTTGCACCGGCCAGCGCGGCACAACACTGCCGCCGCGCACAAAGACGGGTATGGCCGACATGGTGGTTGCCACCCAGGTTTCTGCATCTGCCACAGCGGCAGGCGTATCGTTCCACAGCGAATACCAATGCCCCGGAGGCACATACAAAAAGCGCCCGCCCTCGCCGGGGTGGTGCACCGGCACCACATACAAGGCGTCTCCTAAAAAGAATTCGCTGCTGCGCCAGTAGGTATCCGTATTCTCGGGGTACATAAGTGCCAAAGAGCGTACCATGGGCATACCCTGCACGGAATAACGGTAAAATTGCGTATATAAATAGGGCAACAAGCGGTATCGCTCGCCTATCGCCCGGCGCACCAAATCCTCTACCATGGGGCCGAAACACCAGGGCTCTTGCCCGCCGTACTCCCCATTGTTGTGGTTGCGGAAAAATACATGGAAGGCAGCCATTTGCATCCAACGGCAGAACAGCTCGGGCGTGGGCCGCCCCAAAAAGCCCCCGGTATCCGCCCCGCAGAACGATACCCCGCTGGCAGACAAACGCTGCACCATCAGATTCGCCATCTTCAGGTTCTCCCAGTCGGAGAAATTATCCCCGGTCCACGTAGCAGCCCAACGCTGCAAGCCGGCAAACCCCGCACGGGAAAGCACAAACGGGCGCCTTTGCGGTGCAGCCAGCTCCATACCCAAACGTGTGGCCTTTGCCATACACTGCCCGTACACATTGTGCGCCTTGAGATGAGAGCAATAAAAGCCATCGTAATTATGCCTCGTATCATCCGGGAACGTGCGGTCCGGGAAAATGGCCGGCTCGTTCATATCCGTCCAAATACCGCGCACGCCATATTCCCCCACCTGGCGCTTAAAGAGGTCTGCCCACCATGCGCGGGTTGTGGGGTTCGTGAAATCGGGGAACGTGCACGAGCCCGGCCACACCTCACCCTCCAGCAAGGCGCCGTCGTGGCGGCGGCAGAACACGTTTTTCTCCAACCCGCTGCGCCACACATAATTATCCGGGTTAATTTTGATGCCGGGGTCAATAATCGTCACCACCTTAAAGCCCTGCTCGCCCAGCCGCTGTATCATCCCCGGCGGGTCGGGGAAGCGCTCTCTGTCCCAAGTGAGAGCCTGGTACTGCTTCATGTGGTGAATATCCAGATGGATAGCATCGCAGGGAATCTTGCGGCTACGGAACTGTGCCGCCAAATCCTGCACCGTTTTTTCGGGGTAATAGCTCCACTTGCTTTGGTGGTAGCCCAAAGCCCACATGGGCGGCAAAGGCGGCAGCCCCGTCATGCGGGTGTATGTTTGCACCGTATCCAGCGCATCCTGCCCGCAGATAAAATAGTAATCCATCACCCCGCCGTCTGCGCCGAACAACAGGCGGTCCTCGCGCTCCTTGCCAAAGTCAAAGTAAGAGCGCATCGTATTATCAAAGAAAATACCATACTGTGTGCCTTCGTTCAGGCACAGAAAAAAGGGTATGCTCTTATAGAGCGGGTCACTGTCCGGGTGAAATTTATAGTGGTCTGCCCCCCACATCTCGAAGCGGCGGCCACGCAGATTAAGGGCACAGGGTTTATCCCCCAAGCCAAAGAAATGCGCCTGCGGCGGCAAGTGTTTAAGCACCCACACCAGCTCATCGCCGGTGCGCTCCTGCAATCTGTGCCCCATGCCCTCGGCATCTGCACACAACAAACGCCCCCCTGCCCGCTCGTAAAACTCCAAGCCGCCGTCCTCCCGGCGCACCCGTACAGCCAAGCGGGGCGTACGCACCTCGATGTAGGCCTGCGTATGTTCTTCTTCCAAGGGAACTTCGCTGTACTCGTACTCCGGCGCAATGCCATAGCTCGGTATGTTCTCAAATACCGCATAAGATACATACCGACACCGCACCACACCTACCTCTGCAAAATACAGGCGTAGGCGATTAGTAGGGAACTCCAGCTCCAACGTTGCCGGATTCACCCACTCTGCATGCCGAATAAAAGGAAGCTCTGCCATGGCAAACAACATAAGGGGCACCCCTCTGCACTAACCCGGAGGCCACTGCATCGAACGCCCGCCGATGATATGTA
>SUVM01000038.1 GCA_015062015.1 Akkermansiaceae bacterium
AAATGCACTTCCCCTCGCGTAGCAGCAATAATGGCAGCAGATTTGCCGCCGGGTGCGGCGCAAGCATCTAAAATACGCTCGCCGGGCTGTGGGTTCAACAACGTGATACAATGGCGGGTGGAGGGGTCTGCAATATACACCTGCCCGGCTTTAAGTGCAGCCATAGGTAGCCCCCCGGGTATACGGTACCAACCGGGAGCATGCGGCAAAAGCTGCCAATCTGCCGGCACCTCCATAGGCGAAAGCGGGTTGAGGCGTGCATATACCGGCGGTACACCTACATTCCATGCCAACATGGCTTGTGTGGCAGGGGCTCCGAACTCTTGCAGCCAGCGCTCCACCAACCAATCCGGAGCCGAATAGCGCACGCCAAGCGGCAGGGTTTGCGCCTCTGCCTCAAACTCTGCACGCCTACGCAGAGCATTGCGAAGCAAAGCATTAACCAACCCCTTAATACGCGAAGAAACGCAGCTCACCATCTCGGAAACAACGGCATGGTCCGGCATGTGAAGTACGAAAATCTGGCATAGCCCGGCAAGCACAGGCCACGCCGCCTCCGGCTGCAAAGAAGAGCCCCGCAAGGTAAAGCAAATATGCTCCAACCAACGCAGATTACGCAGTGTACCCAACACGATGGATTGCACTAAAGCGCGATTCGGCGCAGACAAAGCCTGCGCCTCTTTTGCAATAAGAGTTTCGGCAAACACCCCGCCCTTAGACCAACGCAACAGACAACGGCAAGCAATGGAGCGAGCCGTATTCTTACGGCCTTGCGATAATGGCTGAAATGATTTTTGGGATGGGGGCATACCTCTGTATCTCGAAACATTAATTGATTTCCATAGCTGCATGGATGGGCAATAAACCATTCCACGCAATCACTGCCCCGGTAGCGGCACCGGGCTGCAACGGGGTAAACTCAAAGCCGCCGCCGGCTGCCTCCAAAATGGCAGCTGCGGCGGCAAAATCCCAAAGATGGATACGGTTCTCGATATAGGCATCCATACGCCCGGCAGCGATATAGCACAAGGCCAGTGCAGCAGAGCCTAAAATGCGGATTTTGCGAACTTGGGCAGATAAATGAGCAAAACGGCGAATGCCCGCATCGCCGGAGCCATCGTGTGTACCATGCCCGATAAAAATAACGGCTTGGCGCATTTCCCGACGAGAAGATACGCGGATAGGAGCATTATTAAGCGTGGGTGTTTTGCCCTGTATTACGGAAAAACATTCATCGCGCATGGGGTCGTACACGCAGCCCAACACCACCTGCTGCCCCACCCGCAACGCAATGCTGACGCAGAACAACGGTATGCCGTAAAAATAGTTTACCGTACCGTCCAGCGGGTCGATAATCCACACCGGGGCATCGGCTGCGGCGGATTCGGTGCCTTCTTCCCCCAAAATACCATAATCGGGGAAACGGCTCCGCAGCACAGCCGTAATCATCTGCTGCGCTTCTTTATCTATGCTCAATTTAAGGTCATGCGCAAACTCTGCATCTATATGATGCACCTCGCTGAAACGAGCCCGCAGCCAAGCACCTGCATGCTTGGCGGCAGCTGTTGCTACGGATAATTGTGCGGAGAAATCTGGCATAACAGTGCATTATTTACGAGACGAGCGGGATACGAGGCGCGCCCTGGCGTGGCGGTGAATTTGCCGGGCTAAATAAATGGAGGCGCGCGCTATCAGGGCATTCAAATCCGAGGAGTTGGTGACTTTGTCAATAGGAGCATCAAAGCCCATCCATAAGAACACGCTCACACCGTTTGCATTAGATACGGAAACCCAATAACCGCCATTGTCCGGCACCGGCTCTGCCAGAATTACCGGGGCTTTCGGCTTCACCACAAAGGGGGATTTACCATACACGCGCTCTGCACATTCTCGCGGTATATACTCCTTAACATTAAGGCGAGCGTGCTCAAAAAGGGATTTACGCGCTTGACTGAGCACTTGGCGTACGGAATAAAAATCGTACAGGTGGCCTCGGTTCTGAATCGCAAAGAGCACTTTAGCCAAATCCAAACGATTCATGGCAAAATGGCCGGTATACAAATCCCCGGCTTTATCGGCGGTGGGCATCTCCATATCCACCCCCAGTGTGCGATAGAACGCACTTACTTTATCGTAACCGGTTTTTTCGCCCGTTGTTACCACATCATTACTTAACAAATATTCATGATCGGCATCTGCAGCACAAAAGAGAATAGGCGCAGAATTGCGGCCGGGCTTCATTTTTTCTGCCCAGCGATTGCGCCCCTCGGATACGGCACGGCCACAAGTCATCGCCAACAGCTCGCCGGCATGGCCGGGGCGGCCATCCACCACCAACACGCAGCATTGCAGCAGCCCCGCCGTCTCATTAGAATCCCCGCGAACCGGCAACCCGGCCGGACGCGCTTTTTTGAAGAAAAACTTTTGGTCTGCCTCCTTGCGGGCAGGGTCAAACACGCCATTAACATCCTTACACTCCTCCAACCAATCGGCAGGGTATGGCACCGGGGCCCCCTCTACAACGGACAAAGCGGTTTCTGCAGCGGATTCCACAAACTGCTGAATCTCCAAATCCACCGTCGTGAGCACAGCAATCCCGGCAGATTGTAAATCAGTTTTATCCAAAACGGATTTTAACTCTCCGCCCACCCATTGAGACACATAAGACAAGGTTGCTTCTTTGCGATGAGGCTGAATATTGAGGATAATCGGAGCAGCAATGGCTTGCTCCATCTCGGTTTCGGAAATAAACTCCAGCTCTGCCATGCGTTGCAACGTCTCTTTTTTCACGCCCATGGCTTTCTCCATATCGGCCACGGGGTTAAAAATTGACGGTCCGCGCACCAAACCGGCTAAGGTAGCGCATTCCACCAAGTTGAGCTCTGCCACATTTTTACCGAAATAATACTCTGCCGCAGCCCCGACACCGTAACAGTTGCAACCGAAATAAATACGGTTGAGATATTGCACCAAAATGGTTTGCTTATCGTACTGAGCCTCGATGCGGCGAGCAAGAAAAACCTCCACCAGCTTACGGTCCATGGTTTTATCCTGCATTTCGAACACATTTCTGGCCAACTGCATCGTAATGGTGGAAGCCCCCTGCTCATAGCGCATCGAGGTAAGGTTTTTGAGCACAGAGCGAATCACAGCCGAGTAGACAATGCCGCCATGCTCAAAGAAATCCTCATCTTCTCGCGCCACAAAAGCATTCACCAAGGTGGCGGGCAAATCCTCCCACTGTACGGGCTTGCTATGCGTCTCAGACAAACTCAGTATCACCTTGTCGTCATAATCATATATGGCCGCATCCGTATATGTGGCAGCAACGGCATTCAAATCATACGCCGCTGCCCGGAAAGAATAGGTAAGCAACACCCCCAGCAACACCAGTACCAAAGTAATAAGCAATACACCAAGCCAGAGCAACTTCTTTTGCCCTATACTCAGCACACTCCACCACCGTTTGTGCCTGTTGCGGGAGCCGGAATAAAACATACCACCGAAAAAAATTAAGCCTTACCAATAACGTTTACTTAATATGGCGTGTTACGCTGGGGGGCAAGCCCTGCAAGGGATTATCCGTCTCCTTCAAATCCATGGCTTTAAGCTTTTCCTTAAGCATTTGCTCGTACTTTTCGGCCTCTGCCACCTTACCGCTCTTTCTCAAAGCACAGGCAAGTTTGTAGCAGGATTCGCGTTGCAGGTTGTTGTCGCGGTCAAAGTTTGCCACCACGGCATAACGCTCTGCCGCAAAATCATAATTACCCATCAGGTAGCCGGCATCTCCGGAGATTAAGCGCAAGCGCGACAAGGTGGGGCCGCTTACGCCTAAATTGCCGGCCTCGTCGCACAATTTGATAGCCTCCTCATATTGCCCGGTACCAATAAGCATACCGGCTTTCATGCCCATACCCACGGCTTTACGCTGGGTATCTGTCTCTAAGGAAAGGTAATGATTAACGGCATCCAGGCCGCCGATTTGATGATCTTGAGAGGCATAGATACCGGCCTCCAGGCAAGCTTTGGCGAGTTTGTACCACTCGCGGGAGTCTGCCACGGGGCGATTTGCCGTTTGCCCATCGTCGCTCGTGTAGGATTCCTGCTTACAGCGAGCAAGCGCATCGTTATAATACTCTACGGCTAAGGTACACATTTCTACGCTGTTGGGGTCCTCGTTATACCACAAAGCAGCGCAATGGGCAGGAATTTCTTTCGGCAATTTAGCATAGTCCTCCTTATAATTCTTTTTAAACTCCTGTATGGAGGCCAACAAAATATCCTTACCCTCGTTGCCTTGCTTGCAGTAGCACTGAATCAGGCAATAATCCACTTCCGGTTTATAATGGACATTGGACTCTGCCGCGGCATTAAACATTTTGATGGCCTGTGCCACATCTTTATTAAAATAAAGGCAACCCAAATTAAACTCGGCCTCTGCCTTGGCATAAGAGTTGATGAGCGTGACACCACGGGGATTGCCTGCGGAGTCTTTGGCTTCCGTATTGGACATTTCCAAAAGTGCCGTATAATACTTAAGGGCTTTTGCGGCATACTCCGGCTTATAATTGCTCATATCCTGCCGGGAGGAAGCCGCTTTTTGCTCCGGCATACAGGCACGGGCAGCCAACTGAAGGCAATGAGGGTATACCGTGCTGTTTTTGTGAGACAGGATAACCTCTTCGTAAGCCTGAATAGCGGCATCTCGGCGATCCTGCGCATACAGGAATTTGCCGCGCATGCACCATACCTCCGGCAACTGGGGGGCATGCTTGCGCTCTGCCGTAAACTCCACCATGTATTTTTCCAAAGCATCTGCCAGCTTCTGAGACGGGCTTGCACTCCAGACATGGAACATGCACCAAATACGCTTATATTCTGCCTCTGTTGCAACGCTGCTATCCACCAATTTCTTAGTATCAAGCACCTCGTAAATTTTAAGGGCCTGCTCTGCAGATACAGTCAACAAACGGTCTGCATACAAAGCACGCACCATGTTCACCAAATTCTGGCTCTTGTCATCCGTAAGGGAAGAATATTTTTGAAGATAGGCCTCTGCCGCCTCGCCGATGTCGCCTTGAGATGACTTGGATAAAAGATGTTGGCACAACACATACCGATACCCGGAATCCGCTCCCCGAGCTGTGCCGGAAACGGCAGATTCCGACAGGCGGAACATTTCCGCAGCTGCAGAAACGGCATCCTTTTGAAGATAAACCTGCCCTAAAATAGCAGCGCAAGCAGCGCGCTGACGGTCATTTTCTATTTCTTTCAAGAAAGTGGCAGGGGCGGTTTCCGGTTTATATTTTTCGTAAATAGCATCTATTTTACCGGCACGGTAATAAGAGGAAATAATTTCCAAACCGGCTTCTGCCTTATACCCTTTCATGCTATCGAATTGGTTGAGCATGTCGTAGTACGTTGCAGCCTGGTCCGATTTACCGAATTTGGAAGCCAGGCGCGCCGCCTGAAGTACGGCAACGCTGCGCACGGAAGCATCCCCGTACCCGGATTGGATAAAACGCTCAAACTCATCAAAAGCGGCTTTCAAATTTTCATCTCCGCCCTGTGCCACCAATAACTGCCCAAAAGTATAGGGCAAAACACCGGCTATGTTTTCCGGCACCTCTTTACCTTGAGCAGATAACCGGCGATAAACGGAAGCCGCTTGGGTATATGCCTCGTTACGCTTTTTACCTTGCAGCAACTCGGCTTTGAGGGTAAGGGCACGCGCCCGGCGATACATGGAGTCGTAGCGGTAGCTCGGCTTAGCCGTACGCGATTCCACGGTTTCAAAAAGTTTGATGATAGCGTCAATTTTCTTTTCGGTAGCAGTGCCTTTTTGTGCTGCCGCCAGCTCACCGGTTGCTACAATATAAGCAGCAGTTGCAATGTATTCATCCTTAGGAGAACCGGGGCCGGAAGCTGCCAATGCTTGGAGCTCGCGCATTTTGTCGGCCTCTTTTTTGAGGGTGGACAAGCAGGTGGCCTGCATGTACAAAGCCTTACTGCGCAGGCCGGACTCCGGGTACTCTTTCACAAAATTACCGAGCAGCACCTGAGCGCGCTCCAAAATTTTGTCTCGCATAGCAGGGGTTTGCCCTTCCATATAACCCTGTCTGTACAAGGTTTCTGCAACGGTAAAGGTATCCTGCTCGCGGTCCATCTTCAACTCGGATTTTTCGGCTTGCGCCGGCTTACCGGCAGGTGCGGCCGTAGCAACAGTCAACGGTACGGCTAGCAAGCAGCTCAAAATAGCGCGGGTACTCATATAAAAAGTTTCTGTTAATGTTAACAAGGAGTATCGGAAATAAAAAACTACGGGATAAACGGCTCGGGGGCTGCCGCATTGCGCGTTGGCTCCGGCTGCAACTTCTTTAACCGCAGCCGGCTCACACCGGCGTCAGAACAACATTCTATCACTCGGGTCAACGGCCCCCAAGATACCTCGGGCGCGGCATAAATGCAAACAGACGTGTTGTTGCTCATATGCTCGCGTACATGCTGAGCAAACTCTTCAAAGGTATAATCCCTATCAATAAGGCTAATCACCACCTCATCCGTATGCGCAGCACCGGCTTGTGCCAATGGTTTCACATAAATTAACACTTCATCCTGCACCGGCTGCACTTCTATACCATCATGGGGTGACTGCGCCTCTTGTGCATAAGACACAGTAACACACCCGGCAAACAGGCAGCTTAACAGACGAAAGGTTTTCATAACAAAGGTCGTATGGCAGGTAACGGTATTATCCCTTGGCAGCTTTTGCAATATCTGCCTGAGATTCCCCGGGCTTCACTTTCTTAAATCGCACGTTATACACACCGGCACTGGTGCAGCGTTCTACCACCTGCACAACTTTTTCCCAGCGCATATCTTTATCCGCCCGAATGCAAACGGGTTGTTTCTCATTAATATTAACGAGGTTACGCAAGGGTACATCCAGCTGCTCGAGCGTGTAATCCTGGCGATTGATAGTAATGACCAACTCGCCCACCTTACGGTTAGCGGCTTTGTCGCGCGCGCGAATTTCGCTGTCGGGTTCATCGGCCAACACCTCTCGGGCGTTAATAATCACCTCGTCTATGGCACGCGTGGCATCTTTCTCATCTCCGGCGGCGGTTGGCACCTCTACGTCCAAATCCTGCTCATTGAGGATAAACTTTTGGGTGACAACAAAGAATATCAGCAAAATGAACACAACATCCAGCATCGGGGTGAGCTGAAACCCCAGCGGTTCTGTGGTTTTCTGGTTGAACTTCATGGCATTTCAAACATCAGATTTCGTCACCTTCCATCATCTCGGGGCGTGCCCCAACGTGAGAAATAGAGCCCAATCGGGAGTCTCGCTCGCTCTGCGCTGCAATAACGGAAAGCACATGCGTAACGGCTACCTCCATGTCGGAAACATGCTTCTGAATATAATTGCGGAAGATGACATACGCCAACATGCAGGGGATAGCCAGCATCAAACCGCCGGCAGTTGTAATAAGAGCCTCGGAGATACCGCCTGCCATTTGCATTTGCTTAACGCCTTCAAAGTTACCGGAAGCCATCTGCCAGAACGTCTCCATCATACCCAACACGGTGCCCAACAAGCCCACCATGGGGGCAATGGCACCAATATCTGCCAACCAGCTAATCTGGCGAGAAAGGATGTTGGCTTGGCGCGTGCCCTCTGCCGCAGCAACCTCGCGGATGGCCTCCATATTAGAGCGGTGGTTGCGCTGAATAAACAGAATGATAACATTAACCGTTCTGGCAAAACTGGAGCCATTGCGCTCGCAGAACGAGAGCACGCCCGCATAGTCCTTACGGCGGATATAGCCCTCTACATCCACCACCATATCCTTGGGTAACACCGCAGATGCACGCGTTGTCCAGGAGCAAATAAAAATCACCATGAAAGCGATGACAGATAATACCAGCAACGCCCACATCAGAGGACCACCGGCCGCGAAAATCTTGGTAAACTCATAATTTTTAGCAGCTTCTGCCAAATTTGTCACCTCTTCTGCAAGCAAAATATTCATGTTCGTGTTCTATTTTAATGTTACGGAGACGCGATTCTAGCTTAACACGGCAGATTTTTCAAGCCGTATGCACGTCTGTATAAAAAAAAGTAGGTCAGTCTGCTTCGCGCGGCAGCATGTGGTCGTGCAGGGGAAAATCGTACCGGTAACAAGTGCCTCGCTCTATCAAAAAATAATGCCACCATTCCTTGCTGTAGTTGCGCAGCCCAACGGCGGCCATCGCATCCCGCAATTTGAGACGGTTTTGACGCTGCTGCGCCGAGATAAGCGGAGAACGTGTGGCGGAGCTCGCATCCAACAAGTCGTGTCGCCCGCCCATATCCAACTCCTTACCTGTGGACAAATCGACCAAGGTTAAATCCACCGCTACGCCCCAACTATGCTCGGACACAAGGCCAATGTAGCGATTTTCATAAATCTCTCTCTTGGTGAGGTTTGGATAAAACTCTGCCTTGGTGCTGTCGTCCGGCGTTTCGGACCACGCATAAAAATCTTTCAGGGCACGCGCAGGGCGATAAGCATCCCACACCAACAGCCCCAGCCCCTCTCGGGCTAATTGTTCGGAGGCTTTTTTGAGTGCCGCTGCCGTGTCCTTGCGCAAAATAGCACGTTTACCGCCGGTGTATCCGTCTATGGGGCGCCCCACAAAATTGTCGCTCCCGCAATACTTCAAATCCACCCGCACTAAGGGGGCTACCTCATCCAAATAACACATCTCTGCCGGCATATATACCGGGTGCTCCTGTATGAGTTTCATGTGCGCCTCGGGTACGGACTGACACCCCACCGGCAACAATATAGAAAAAAGCAGCAGATACGTTCTCATGGCGGGTATCTTAACATTTCAAACGCGGCGCTTCAAGCGTAATAATTTTTTCGGATTGCAGCATTTCTCCTTTTCTCTGCTTCAATTTTGGTGTAACATTCCTCATGAATAAACCTCCTCAACCATGATGTTCAAAACCATTACCGCCACCCTGGCATTCGGTGCAGGTTTGTGCACAGCAAATGCAGACACGCTTTCCCTGCAACTCTTGCGCACTCTGGCACAAGAATCCACCGGCAACTTAGCGTTCTCCCCGGCGGGGGCAGAAAACGTCCTCCGCGCGCTCAGGCAATACAGTGCCGGAGAGACCCTCCGAGAGCTCGATGCCCTCGGCATCGCCTCCCCCGGCACCTACAACGTACATATAGAGCAGGCAGACGGACTCTTTGTTGCACAAAAACTACCGTTAGTACCCGGCATTAAAGAACCGGTGCGGGTTGACTTTCAACACAATCAACAAGCGGCAGACACCATCAACAACTGGTGCGCAAAACACACCCATAACCGCATTACCAAACTGGTGCAGGCCAACGATTTCTCGGGCTTAACGGCCTTTGTTGCCACCAACGCCATTTATATGAAAGAAAAATGGCAATACGCCTTCGATGCCAACGACTCGTTCCCGGGCGAGTTCAAAACGGCAAACGGCAAATCCATACCCGTAGAGATGATGAGCCACACGGCAACATACCCCACGGCGAGCGGTGACAACTGGGTAGCCATTGCATTGCCCTATGCCACGGCAACAGCCCAAGGGGAGCCCTGCTATTTCATTGCCATACAACCCACGGGCGATGCACGAAAATTTGCTGCCGAACTCACTCAAAAGCAATACAAAGACATCTTAAGCAGCTTAAAGCGTGCCCACGGCAAATCCCAAGTCGTTATGCCGGCATTCACCATAGATTCCGGCACCATTCAGCTAAACGAAGCCCTGAAACAAGCCGGGCTGAAACACATTTTCAGCAAGGCGGATTTTTCCCGTCTTACCACAACGCAAAGAGACCTCTACTTGTCTCAGGTGCTGCAAAAATGCTATGTAAACGTCAGTGAAGAAGGCACAGAAGCAGCGGCTGCCACAGCCGCCATTGTAAACTTCCGCAGTATCGGCCCGCGCATTCCGCGCATTGTGTTGGATCGCCCCTTTATCTGGGTCATCGGCAATCTGTCTGCCACAGATACGCCCTTGTTCATGGGCATTTTGCAGCAACCCTAGCAGCATTTGCCCCGCACGCATCCCCCCCCTAAACACATGTAGCGGCTTGCAGCCGCTACATGTGAGTTTTTTATGCTGTGCCCATTAAAACGATGTAGGGCAAACGGCAAAGCGGTTAATCCTTAACCTCCTTAAAGGATACAGGCACCTTCTTGCTCTTCCAGGCCTTAATAAAGTCCTTCTGCAATTTTTCTGCATTCTTATGGGGTTCTATCAGGTGCTTGGCCGCATCTTCATGAGACTCTCCGTCTATGAGGGCCTGCATATATTTTTTAAGGGCAGCCACGCCTTTTTTACCATCCAAATGCACATAGAAGGTAAGAATCATGGTAGCCAAGGTGTAAGTATCCTTACCCTGCCCCATGTAAGAGTACATTTCCTCTTGCCCCATGGTAAAAAACTCTTCCAGCGTAAAGGGGAAATTGAGTGCCCCGTGGGAGGCTTGCTCTTGGGCCTTATGCCAAATAACGGCATAACAACGGCTAAAGTCCAAATCTTCGCCCACATAAGGCACATAGCCTATATACTCTGCCCACCCCTCGTTGCACCAAATGGGCAAACCGTTAAACACAAAGTTTTGGTGTGTCAGCTCATGTACCAACACATGGGTATCAATATCATTCTTGGCCACATGGCCATCTGCCGATAAGCCCAAGGACTCAAACGGCACCATCACCTTATCGGAGGCGAGCGTTTTTTCCGTAATGGGGCCGTTTTCTCCCGGCATGCGGCGTGCACTGTAAACAAACACACCTGCAGAGGAGGGCGAGCCCCCCTGCGCTACATACTGCTGTTTGGTTGGCCATAACTCTACGCGGTATTTTTTACCCTCGCGCTCTTCTTCGGTGCGGGGCACCGGTACCACCTCTGCCACCGCTTTGTTGGCGGCATAGGCGCATTCAAACAAGCGCCCTACGGTATCACAAGCATTCTCGTCTATCTCTACCGGGGTAAAAAAGATGTAATTATTGGTCTCATAGACAAAGAACTGCCCCTGCTTTTCGCCTTGTTTGAGCGTGGTTTCATCCGGCACGGGTACTTTTTGCGGCCAACCACTGGGGGATTTAGCACGCACGCTGCGCACACCTTTTTCGCGCAGCTCCTTGCGTTTCTGCTGCGCAGCCTTGCCCACATTGCGTTTCTTGCTCTTTTTAGCTTTCTTCTTTTTGGTGCTACCGGCCTCATTCTCATCATCTGCGGCGAGCATTACTGTTTCTTCTGTAAGTAAAGTAGGCGCAGCACCTGTATCGGCAAGCTCGGCCGCAGCTATGCCGCAACCCAGCATCGTCAGCAAAAGTATCCGGTAAGGCTTTTTCATAGTACAAAGGTATTATTTACAGATAATCTGCCATAGATTCACCCATATAGCAAGCCGAAATTAACAAATATGCTTCAAAAAAAACATAAATTAGAAGCCGCTGACGGCGGCAATGCTTGACAATCCGACGCGCCTCGGCCATAATTCTTTGCGCTATGTTAAACTTATATGATACACAGACGGGGGCGATAAAGCCCGTACAGGCAGAGGACGGCAAACAGCTGCGCTTCTACTGTTGCGGCCCCACTGTGTATGCAGCCGCGCACATAGGCAACTTCCGCACCTTTGTGGTGCAAGATGTATTTCGGCGCGTAGTAGAGCTGGGGGGCTTGCGTACCAAGCATGTACGCAACCTTACGGATGTGGACGACAAAACTATCCGCAACTCGCAGGCGCAGGGAATGCCGTTAAAAGACTACACCGCCAAATGGACGGCTAAGTTCCACGACGATTGCAAAGCCCTCAACTGCCTCCCCCCCCATGTAGAGCCCAGTGCCGTGGGGCATATTAAAGAGCAGCTCGACATTGTACAAAAACTTATAGATGCCAACCACGCCTACCAAAGCGATGATGGCTCCGTCTACTTCCGCATCTCTTCTTACAAAGACTACGGGCGCCTTGCCCACCTGGACCGCCAGGAGCTCGACCTCGGTAAAACCGCTAACAGCCGAGCCGATACGGATGAATACGAAAAAGACAGCGTGGCCGACTTTGTGCTGTGGAAAGCCCGCCGCCCCGAAGACGGGCCCAACTATTGGCCCTCCCCCTGGGGAGAAGGCCGGCCGGGCTGGCATTTGGAGTGCTCTGCCATGAGCCATAAATACCTTGGCGACACCTTTGACCTGCACTCCGGCGGTGTGGACTTAGTGTTCCCGCACCATGAGAACGAGATTGCGCAAAGCCGCTGCGCCTGCGGTGGCCACTTTGCCCGCCACTGGTTCCATGTAACCCACTTATTGGTAGATGGTGCCAAGATGAGCAAGAGCTTGGGCAACATGTACACGCTGGACCAACTGCAGGAAATGGGCTACACCCCCGCCGCCCTGCGCTATGTGCTGGCCGGGGCTTATTACCGCCGCCCGCTTAACTTTACCCTCGCCGGCATGAAGGATGCCACCGCAGCTCTTAACAAACTTGGCCGCTTCGATAAAGAGCTCGCCAAAGCCAGCAAAGATAAAGAACCCAACTACAGAGAACTCGTCAAACAGGCCCCGGAACTCGGCATCTTCCAACCCGCGTGGAACAGCTTGGAAGACGACCTCAACGGCCCCGAGGCCCTCGGCCACGTCTTTAGTGCCATTAAGGGCGTAAAACCGGCAGAAATGGAGCAAACCGAGGCAACCCGGCTTTGGAAAGCCTTCCGCTTCATTATGGAAGCCCTGGGGCTGCAGTTGCCGGACCCCGATGCCGACATCGAGGTGCCGGCAGACATACGCGCCATTGCAGACGAGCGCTGGGCCGCACGCCTTGCCAAAGACTGGGCTACGGCAGATGCGCTTCGCGCCAAGCTCAGCGAACTGGGCTGGGCGATGAAAGACGGCAAAGAGGGCTACAAACTCACCAAAGCATAATTGCACAACCATGGATAACAAAGACCTATCCCTGCTCGGCAAGCACAGCGAATTCTTCCGCACGCCCGAGGAAGCAAAACTGGAGGCATTCCCGAACCGCAGCCCGCATCGCCCGTATGTTGTAACCCTCACCACACACGAGTTTTCCTCCCTTTGCCCCGTTACGGGCCAACCGGACAGTTGCGAGCTTACCATCACCTACACCCCGGCAGACAAAGTGGTGGAGACGAAGAGCCTCAAATACTACCTCGTCTCATTCCGCAACTATGCCGCATTTAACGAGCAGGTGGTCAACCGCATTTTAGACGACCTCGTAGCCGCTGCCGAGCCCGCATGGATGCGGGTTACAGGCAAATTCGGGGCTCGAGGCGGCATTCAGCTCACCTGTACCGCTGAGCATCAGCCCGAAAATCGCCCCAAATGAAAGTAGCCGTTCTGCTCTCCGGCGGGTTAGACTCCACCACCGCACTTCACTGGGCGCGCCGCCACCATGAGGTGGTATGTGCCCTCGCGTTCGATTACGGCAGCAACCACGCCGCCCAAGAGCTTGCCTGCGCCCGCAAACAGGCAGAGCTGTGCGGTGTGCCGTACTGCCAGATAGACATACGCTCCATCTCTGCCCACCTGCAAAGTGCCTTGCTCTCCGGCGCAGACGCCATACCCACCGCCGACTACGCAGAGGATAACCTCAAGCAAACCGTTGTCCCGTTCCGCAACGGCATCTTCCTGTCCATTGCCGCCGGAATTGCCGAAAGCAAAGGTGCCACAGGCCTTGTTATAGCCGCCCACAGCGGGGACCACGCCCTTTACCCGGACTGCAGAGAGGACTTCATGGCAGCTATGTCTGCCGCCATCTCACACGGCACATATGCACAACTGCAAATTCTGCGTCCCTTCATTTCCCTCTCCAAAACGGAAATAGCCGCCCTTGGCAAAGAACTGGGGGTAGACTTTGCCCACACCTACTCCTGCTACTGCGGCGGTACCCACCATTGCGGCCATTGTGCCACCTGCCGCGAGCGCAAAGACGCGTTCCGCAGTGCCAATATCCCCGACCCCACGGTATATGAGCAATAATAGGGGATGAAGCGGTGCCGGACAACGCATGAATAAATGAGCTCCCCCGTTCATCGCAGCAACAGGACAAACGGGGGAGCATATAGTTGCACGCTTCGGCCGCGACTCGAACGCGGGACCCCAAGCTTAGAAGGCTCGTGCTCTATCCAGCTGAGCTACCGAAGCAGTGACGTGCGCGCAGTGTACCAGAAAACAGGCCGTACTGCAAGCTTTATTTCGGAAAAAATCGTGTCACCAAAGGCTCCTGCACGGCAAAAAGTTGCTCGCGGTCGGCAGGCTCATAATCCAGGTACCCATGCAAATGGGTTAAGCCGTGCACCATGTAGCGAAAGAGCTCTTCCTCGCGGTCTATACCATGAGCCGCAGCATAGCGGGCAGCAGTATCGCAACTCACCAAAATTTCACCGTAGGGGAAGGTGATGGCATCCGTCTCTGTAGGGTCATTCAAAAACTCGGCGTGCACACGGGCTATCGCTTCGTCATCCACCACGGCAATTTCCACCACAGGCAACTCACTGAGCACATGGTCCGGCCCCTCAGGCTCTGCCAACAAGGCAGGCAGCATCGTTTGCAAGGCAGTGGCAAAGCGCTCCATAAGCGGCTCTGTCACCCAATCTCGCTCAGTATTCAGGTATAATTCAATTTGCGGAGTCATCTTCTGCAAGCGTTTCGCGCAGTTGTTGTTTACGGAGTTTTGCAGCGGCGCGTGCGGCACGAAAAAAGCTTTGGAACTGCTCCAGACACACCTCGCCAAGCACCCCGCCCTCTACAACGCATTTATGGTTCAGGGGCGGGTTAGAGTCCAGCAAATGAATCCACCCGCCACAGGCACCGCCCTTGGGGTCTCGTATGCCGAACACGACACGATCCGGCCTGCAATGCACCATAGCCCCGGCACACATGGGGCAAGGCTCCTTGGTAACATAAACAGTGCAGCCTTCCAAGCGCCAATCTCCCACAGCAGACTGCGCCGCTGTGAGGGCAAGCATCTCTGCATGCGCCGTGGCGTCTTTCAGGGTCTCCACCTGGTTCCACCCACGGCCAATAATGCGGCCGTCTTTCACAACCACACAGCCGCAGGGAACTTCGCCGGCGGCGCGGGCTTTCTCCGCCTCGCGCATCGCCAGCATCATATATTGTTCATCCTCTGTCACGAGGGGTAGAACAGGTACAATTAACGGATGGTAACTCGCTCATCCGTGTCAAGAATTTGCTGAAGCTCCGGCCAGCCCTCAGAGGTCTGGTTCTGGAACATGTGCAGGTACACGGAAACCGCACCGGCGGGGTACTTCTCAAAAAGCTCATTCACAGCCTCGTTAAGCTTGTCGGCATCGAGCGTATCGGGCAATACATCCACCACGCCGTGGCCATTGTGGGCAATGCCGAGCTTCTCGATAAAGGTGATAAGCATACCCTCGTGCTTACGAATCAGCCACACCTGCAAGAGGTGGTCGGCGATGGTTTCTGCGGGTTTCCAGGACAAGGTCTTCTTAATCCAAGCAAACTGCTCTTCTAAGGGTTTCTGCTGAAGGAACTGAGGGCGAAGCTTTTTAAGCGCACCCAGCTCTCGCAAAGCAGCACGGTAAACACCGCGCTCTTGGTCGCGCATCCAAGCAAGGAAATTGTTGACGGTCTCGTCATCCGACTTCTGGAAAATGGTATAAGACTTCATGTTTCTGGAAACTGATGTGCGATTAATTAAACACAAATCTTCCTGTTTGTCGAGAACAAGATGAGACATGGCGCAAAAACGGTTAATTATTTAGGTTGATACCGCCTGCGGTAACTGCCATAATAGCAGCCACACACCCTTATCCTTGTATGACTCACCCGGACTACACATCTGCCACAACACTGAGCGCCCACATGCGCTGCACGACCCGCTTCTGCAAACAACAGGCCACCATGGTTACGGATATCCCCGCCGCTATCGGCGGCTTGGGAGAATTCCCCACCCCGGCACAATACTTAACGGCCACCCTTGCCTCTTGTATGATGAGCATGCTGGCCTTCACCGGCAAACAAAAGGGATTCTCCACAGATGACATCTCGGTAGAGGCCCTTTGCCACGAGGACAAATCCGGCATCCGCGCATTCGAGCTCACCTTCCGCGTTCCGCACCACCCGGAGGATAAGATAAAGCGCCTCATGGAAGCCTCTGTTCGCTCTTGCCCGGTTGCCAATGCCCTGCACCCCGGCATCGGCAAAAATATTACATGGATTTACCCCACCATCGAC
>SUVM01000039.1 GCA_015062015.1 Akkermansiaceae bacterium
AAGGCATCTACCTGCGGGGTAATGCGCAGGGCATCGCACACGTTGCCCAGTGAGTGGTCTTTAAGGGTGGGCAGGGCTTTGCGCGCCAGGAGCAGAGTATCTAACCAAGGGCCGAACCCATGCCCGGGGAAAGTGCTCAGAAAACGCATCTCCGTAGCCGGGTTATGCCCCACAACCACGCATCCGCTCAGCAGCCGATGAATGTGTGGCCAAAGCTCGCCGAAGCTGGGGGCATCTGCCAGCTGTGCGGAGGTAATGCCGTGCACTTTGGCTGCGCTCCAGCAAACGGGGCGCGCACAGCGGATGTAGGAGGTAAAGGTTTCTGCCTCTCCGAACAGGTTGTTAACCCGTACAATGCCTATTTGTACGGGGCAATCCGTTTCTCCCGGGGCTGCCCCGGCGGATTCAAAGTCTATGGCGGCAACAGGCAGCTGCGCCAGTGCTGTATCCCTTACCGCCGTGCCCATGCGCGTGCTTGCTGAATTTCTGCGGAAAGTGCCTCGAAATCGCAGGTCAGGAACTTGCCGTCGCGGTACAGCTCTTTGCCGTTAACGACGGTGAGGCGGTTTTCCATGCCGGTGGCGGCATAAACGATGTTGGAGACGATGTTGTGGACGGGCTGCATGTTGGGGTAGCTCAGGCCTAGTGCAATAAAGTCTGCTTTCATGCCGGGCTCCAGCGTGCCGATTTGGGGGAAATGCAGGGCATCGGCTCCACCGCGTGTGGCGAGGTCCAGCACCGCTTGTGCGGGGCAGGCCGTTGGCTCTTGTGTGTGTACTTTTTGCAAGAGCCCGGCCAAGTACATATCGCGGAACATGTTTTGGGCATTGTTACTGGCGGGTCCGTCCGTGCCTAAGGCAACGGGGATGCGGTAATTGCCGAATCGGCAGACGGGAGCCACTCCGCTGGCGAGTTTCATGTTGCTGGCGGGGTTGTGTACTACGGCGCAGCGGCCTTCGCCCAGCAGCTCCATATCGTAATCATCTGCATGCACAACGTGGAAGAAGGTGCTGCCCGGTTGCAGCAGACCCAAGCTGTTGCAGTAGGGAATGGGGCGCATGCCGTGTTCTTTAAGGCAGGTTTCCGTTTCTGTTTGGGTTTCTGCCAAGTGCATACCGAACAAGCTGCCGGTTTCTTCTGCCAGTGCATAGCAGCGGCGCAGCAAATCCGGGTTGGTGGTATAGGGGGCATGCGGCACAACGGCTTGGCGAATGCGCGGGTGCCCTTTCCATGCATCTGCCTGTTGGCGTACCAAGTCAAAATAGGCCTCTTGGTCCTTGCAGGAGAGAGAGGGGAAAAACTGTGTAACGCTTTCGCCCAGCACGGCACGCATCCCCATATCATCTGCGGCACGGAATACGCTTTGCTCCCACATGTACATGTCGTAAAAGGCGGTGGTGCCCGTGCGTATCATCTCTGCCATGCTAAAGCGCGCACCCAGTTCTACCAGCTCCGGGCTTAGTTTCGCCTCTTGGGGGAATATGTCTTGCGTCAGCCAATCCATCAGCGCTTTGTCGGCAGAGTACCCGCAGCAGGCTCATCGGTACATGGGTGTGGGCGTTGATAAGGCCGGGCATTATGGCGGCATGGCCTAAGTCTACCCTACGCGCATCCGGGTACAGTATCTCGAGTATATCCGTATGGCCTACGCATAAAATACGGTCCTCGCACACGGCGATGGCTCCGTGGTGTATGATGTCTCGCCCGTCGTTTTGGGTGAGCACATAGTCTGCCGTGTACAGGGTGTCGCAAACGTTTTGCATATGTCGGGTAATGTTAGAACCAGAAACAGACGGCACAAAGCACAATGGCAGCACCCCATGCAGCCCCCACCGCGTTTACTACGGTGTACAGTTTGGGGCGCGCGCAGAAGGCTTCCATCCAATCACGGAACAAGTAGGGCTTAGCTACCCAAAACATGGCTGCCGTCAGCACCGGGTAGCACCAGCAGGGTATGAGCAGGCGCGTTACCGGATCCTTTAAAAAAGCCGCTGTAAGCGGCACCAAGGCTGCCAGCAGTATCAGCAGTCCCAAGGCACGCGGAAACAACAGCTCGTTCTTTTTGTTAAAGTACAAGAGCACGCCGCATACAATCGGGCACAGCAGCAGCAAAATGCCGCGCGCACCGTTAAAGTCAAATAGGTTCATACGCAGCGGGTTTTTCTCTACATCGAGCAGTAATAAAAAAATCCAGATAAAATCAAACACCAGCAATCCCATGGCTGCGTTAACGTTGTAAGAAACGCTGCAAAGCATTTTTTTACAGGCATCGGGTTTGGCGAGTGCTAAGGCGTGCAGGGCTACCAAGAGCAAGCCCATGATGATGCCGGTGGTGCCTAAGGAAAGTTTTTCGTATGCGTGGAGGTATGGCGTTGCGTCGTACATAATTACGGCCGTATTCTAGCTTGTAGAGCCGCAGATTTCAAGTCAAAATCCGGTCAACTTGCGCGCAATGGGGTAAGTTTATGGGGCGGGGTGTTGTAGTTGCATGCGCAGGGTAGGGGGCAACACACTGCTGCGGGTGGCACGGAAGTGTTGTATGCATGCCTCTACATGGGTATCTTGCAGGGTGGCACCGAGCTGCCGGGCGCGCGTGTAGGCACTGAGGGCTACCCCCAAAGCTGCCTCTGCCGCATGGCAGCAGCTGTGTGCCAAATCTAAGTAGTATTTCTTTAAATACGGGCGCACCCCGTTGATGGGGTAGTTGAGGTTATTGTTGTACATGGACTCCAAATTACCGGCAATAAACGCCTGCATTTCCTGCTGCGATAATTTGCGGCCGTAGTTTTGCTCTGCCAGAGGGCGGTAGATGGCATCTGCGCTCAGGGCTTCGTTGGCCGGTACTTGGATGCGGTGTTGCAGAACAAAGAGCAGTGAGCATAAGCTGGGGGTGTGCTGCTCCGGGTCGTTAAAGAGCTCTCTGCCCAGTTTCCATGCTTCGGCTTCCATCCCTTTCGTGCGGCAAATGTCGTAAAACAGGAATCGCTTTTGAGAGGCCGGGGCCCCCAGGGCCAATGCGTGTTTGCGTGCCTTAACCGCCTTGCGATAGTTGGGTTTATGGTACTCGCTGTCGTATAAATCTGCCAGTGTGCGCCGGAGTTGCCAGCTATCCGGGTTGCAGGCGGCCCCTTTCAGCAAAAAGTTTTCGCCCAGTTTCAGGTAGCGGTCAAACTCGCTGTTTTGTTCTGCCGGGGAGAGGCGCGGGTCGCTTTGCACGGCAGCTGTGGCATTGTAGGCCATATCGTGTGCCGCATGGAGCCAGTAGTTAACGCGGCGTGGTGCCAGCGTGGTGGCTTGCTCCCAACGGCGAAGCGCGCGCGGCCAATCTTTTTTGCTCCAGGCATCGGTGGCTTCCAGCGTCATGATTTCTGCGGCCAAAGAGCGCAGCCCGCCTAAGGTAAAGAAAGCCAGTTGTTGGGTTAAGGCATCGCTGTTGCCAATCTTGCTGAGCGGGGGTTGTAAATCTTGTTGAGCCTGTTGTTGGTAAACGTGGTGAGAGGGTATGCCCAGCAGCGCGCCACCGCCTGCCAGTGCGACCAAAGCTATGGCATAGGCCTTAGCTTTGCGAAGCTTGCTGCGTGTGGTGGGGCGGGGCATGGGTAAGTAGCGCGGGGGGTGTTAGGCTATGGATAAACGTGCACGGATGTCCGCCGCGAGGCACTCCCATTCCGGCACCCGTGCATTTGCTGCCAGTGCCAGCCGAAGCGGGGTGCCCCATATGGCCTCGTATTCCACCGGGCGGTGCCGGTTGTAGTCTACGGCACTGCTGGGTATAAAGTCTCCCATACCGGCGGTGCTTTCCATTTGTTGTAAAACGATTTCGTGCGGCAGGGGGTAGCCGCGTAGCTCTGCGGTGTGGCATACCTCTTGCATAATGCGGCGCGCGCGCTCCACCTCTGCCGGCATGGTAAATAATTGTTTGATGCTGATGCCGCCGTGGGCCAAACACAAGCCGTTGAAGGGGATATTCCACGAGAGCTTGCACCACAAAATGCGTTCTGCGTGTTCAAAGCAGGTGGTGTTTACCGGGGTGCCTTGAAACAGGGCTGCCAGTTGCTGCGCCCGGCAGAACCCGCTTTCCGTGCAGATGTAGGGTGCCATTTGGATGTCTCCTTTTTCCGAGTGCTCTATCACGCCCGGCTCATTCATCATAGCGCATACAAAACATAGCCCCACAAACACGCGCTCCGGGGCTACAACTTGCGCGATGGCCTCTGCGTTGCCCATGCCGTTTTGGAAGGTCAGTACCTCCGTCCCCCGGTGCAGCAAGGGTGGTAATGCATGCCCCATCAGGTGGTTGCATGTGGCTTTCCAGCAAACGATTACCAAGTCTACCGGGCCGCAGGCCTCGGGGGTGCGGGCAATGTGCGGGGCGGGCAGGTGTAGGTGCCCGTGGATGCTGTTGATACGCAGCCCGTTCTGAGCAACGGCATCGTAGGCGGAGCGCATGATAAAGCACACATCGTGTCCGGCTTCTGCCAGCCGTGCCCCGTAATAACACCCCAACGCTCCTGCACCCAGTATGGCTATCTTCATGCCCCCTATCCTACCACCTCTCCCCTTGTTCATGCAAACTAAAATTGAGTCTGCAAGAAATAAAAAACTATCCTTTTGTGCTTTGCTTGGTTGCCGTATGATGGCGTAAAACGTAATTTTTGCCATTAAGCCACATTTTTGCCTTGCGTTGTGCCACAGAATGCGTTATTAAAAAGGCACTTCAGTTAACATTCCGGGGCGGTTTCTTGCCTCCCCTACAAATATCAACAGAAAATGGGTCAACAACACCGTAAGGAAACGAAGCGCCGCCGCCGCAGCGCCTATATCAAGCGTCAGAAGGAAATCGCCAAGAACAGTGCCAACACTGCTCCTGTGCAGCTTGCTACCAAGGTAGTCAAGGCAGATGCCGAGCCTGCCAAGAAGGCACCTGCTAAGAAAAAGGCTGCTGAGGCTTAAGGCTCTCTCCCTTTCTGTGGAGATTTTTTATTTCCGCAAGCCGTATCGGATGTTTCTTTTCGGTACGGCTTGCGGTTTTTTTGTGTTACAGCCTTGCAAATTGTAGGTGCATCCAGTCGTAATCCCGGCTCCGCCCCAGGGATACAGCCCCGTGTGCCTCCCATATCTCCCACCACGCGCGGCACTCCGGGTGAGATAGCGTGGCACGCGGCGCTTTGTATTTGAGGGCATTTGCCTCCGGCGAAAAATCCAACGCTATGCCCCAGGCGTGCATGGAGAGTGCATTGCCCCGGCTGCAGGCGCGGTAGTTGTACGAGCCTCCGTATAAATTGAGCCCTAGCTCGGCAATTCGGGCTTCCCCGTAATGCGCCAGTACCTCTTGCAGGGCCTCTTGTACATGCCGTGCCACCAGCCGGTGTACGCGTATGCTGCGCACGGCTTTGCCCTCGTATAACAGTGGGTAGGGCGGCAGCACGTTTACCAAATTGCCCTCGCACCCGGCAGCCCCAAAAACACTGCGGCCTCGCCGCACTTCCTCTTGCGTGGGCCAAATAGGTGCCGGTGTTACATGCAGCTCTTTGCAGAGTGCTCGCACGGTGATGGGGCCTATGATGCCGTCTGCCGCTACACCTAATTTTTTTTGGATGGCGATAATATCAGTCTTCATGGCGTGAGGCAGTGGGGCAATGGGAGTGTTGCTGCTGTTCTAATTGTTGCAGGCGGGCATCCATGCTGCGCAGCACCTCTACCGTGTGGGCGGAGGTGGCGGATTGCGCTTCGGCCAGTTGCCGAAAATCCGTGTATACAAAGCACATTAAGCCTATGCCGACAAAAGTAATGATTTCTCGCGTGTATTCACGCACCAGGTTCATGTAATCTCGGAATGGTTTGCACATGCCTTTTCTATACACAGAAATGCACACCACTGCAAGCGTGGTGTGCACTGCGCATGCACTGTCTCATTGCACGGGTTGGTGGGTGTGCGCCGAGTGTGTGCGGTTCTGTATTAAATGATAGGTTTATCAGGCTGCCGGGGCCGGGGCCGGAGTTGCCGGTTTGGCTGCCGGGGCAGGGGTGCTCTCTTTCTTCGGGGCGGCTGCCGGCTTTTCTGTAGGCTCCGGGGTAGCGTAATATACTTCGCCGTCCAAAGAGGCGCGATAGCGACCGCCGGATAAGATGGTGATGCCGATGGTCTTGCCCATGTAGGCCGGCGGCGGTGTTACCTTGTAGCGGCGCAGCTCCGGGGCCCCGGGTTGATCCGGGTCGCGGATGATGACCGTCAGCTGCCCCTGTATGGGACGCGGCTCTTGCGGTTGCGTGCTGATCTTTTGCCCCGCATACATGGCGGCTACCGGAAACAGGTTGTCCGAGTCGTCGTGCATCTCGATAAATATACGCCCGTTGGTGGCATTGTTCACCTGCACGGCATATCCGGCAGTGCCGTCTGCTGACGGTTGGTTGACTATGGGGTACTGCGGGTAGGTGGCGGCCGGTGTGCCAAAGCCCGGTACCTCTGCAGGAAGTGTGTTGATGGCCGGTTGCGGATACCCCGGTACTTGTACTTGGGGAACTGCTTGGGGGTACGGTGTTGCCGGGGTGCTTTGCCCGGTATATGCTTTCACTTGTTCTTCAAAAGCAGCATCCGTGTCGGATGCGTGCGTGTTTACCGCACCTTGCCCCGGTAAGGCCAAAATCTGGCGGTGTACCGGGCTCTCTTTCGGCAGCATGCCGTATCCGCCCATTCCATTGTTGGTGTGCATCTGGGTGCAGGATACCATGGCAAAAGCTGCTCCTGTTATGAGTATAAGATAGTGCTTCATCGCCGCAATCTTAACATTTTTATGTCATGCTGGCAAGACTTTATGTTAATTTTTCATGAAAAATTATCGTTTTTTTACAAATATGGCAGTTATTTTGCTTGCGGAGCCGTTGGAAATATGTTAAAATTCTCCTGCCCTTGGTAGGCTTGTTTGTCGGTTTGCCGTCGGGCAAAATCATCAATCGTCTTAATTATTTATTATGAAAGAACTCAAAGGTGCATGCATTATCGGCCAGTCCGGCGGTCCTACCGCTGTGATTAACGCCAGCGTACTCGGCGCAGTCAAGGCCGCTCTCAACGCCCCCCAGATCACCCGCGTCTACGGAGCCGCACACGGTATTACCGGCGTGCTTAACCAGCAGCTGTACGATATGGGAATGGAAGACCCCGCCGAGCTTGAGCTCCTCAAGTTCACCCCCTCTTCCGCTCTGGGTACTTGCCGTTACAAAATGAAGGATCCCGATGTGGACCCCACCGATTACGAGAAAATCCTCGAAACCTTCCGTAAGTTTGACGTTCGTTACTTCTTCTACAACGGTGGTAACGACTCCATGGATACCTGTAACAAGATCTCCAAGTTCATGCAGAAATCCGGTTACGAGTGCCGCGTCATGGGTATTCCCAAGACGATTGATAACGACCTTTTCGGTACCGACCACTGCCCGGGCTTTGCTTCTGCTGCTAAGTACATTGCTACCTCTTGCATGGAGGTGCAGCACGATGCTTCCTGCTACGACACCGGTATGATTACCATCATCGAGGTAATGGGCCGCAACGCAGGTTGGCTTACCGCAGCCTCTGCTTTGGCTACATACGCCGGTGCAGGCCCCGACCTCATCTACCTGCCCGAAGTGGACTTTGATATGGATGCTTTCCTGGCCGATGTAGAGAAGCGCTACAACGCCACCGGCAAGTGCTTGGTTGTGGTTTCCGAGGGTATTCACGACAAAGACGGTAACTTCATCTCCCAAGCCAAGACCAACAGTAACGACGGTTTCGGCCATGCTCAGTTGGGTGGCCTTGCCAACAAACTTGCAGAGGTTGTGCGTGCACGCGTTCCCTCTGCCAAGGTACGCGCTATCGAGCCTTCCCTGTTGCAGCGTTGCGCAACGCACTTGGCCTCCACCACAGATGCTACAGAGGCCTACCTTGCCGGTAAGACTGCCGTGCAGGCTGCTGTTTCCGGTGATACCGATAAGATGGTTGCCTTCGAGCGCGATACCGTGTACGGCCAGTACATCTGCAACACCAAGCTCCTCCCGCTGGAGAGCGTTGCTAACTTTGAAAAGAAGGTTCCCCGTGAATGGATTAATGCCGCCGGTAACGGTATCGAGCGCGCATTCATTGATTACGCTCTGCCCCTTATCCAAGGCGAGACCGGCATGAAGACCGTAGAGGCTCTTCCCCGCTTTGCTCGTCTTCGCAAGGTGTTGGCTAAGCCCGTTTGCGAGTAAAGATAGCTCGGCGGTGCCAAGCCCCGCCCGGGTTTTATCCCCCTCATTTTCGCCCCCGATTTCCCCTTGCGGAAGTCGGGGGTGTTGCGTATCGTGATGATCGAATCTCCAAAAATCTAACAATAAAAAAGCCGCATAAAGTGCTCATTTGCAGACTTTAAGCGGCTTTTTACCGAGAGCCGGATGTCAGGGTCGAACTGACGACCGTCCGATTACAAATCGGGTGCTCTACCACTGAGCTAATCCGGCGAGGTGCGGCTATTATACATAAGGCGATGCTGCATGGCAAGCCTTTTTTGAACTTTTGACACAAAAAAGATGAAAAAAGGCGGGAGCATCGGCAAGGATACTCCCGCAAGATAGGAAATAGCGGTATAAAATAAATCAGAAGGTCCAGCCCAAGTCTAAACCGATGGTGAACTGGAAGTGGTCCACCGGGCCGCACTGAATGACGCGGTCTATCTTGCCTGCATTGCTGCCGGACGTAGAGAACATGACCCAAGGTTTGATGTGGAAGTGCCCGTCTCTGCCCATGCTGCCGCTGTGGGTGTAAAGGGGCAGTGCAACTTGCAGGCGGGTGGCATCTATGCCTTCCACCCCGGCACCCCAGTAACCGAACGAGGCAGACGTGCCGACGGATACCTCCAAATCTGCCCCCCACGTCGGGCGGTTGATAACATCCGTAAAGCGGTAGCCGATTTCGCCGTCCAGATAATGGCCGGTAAGCCCATAGAAGCTCCACCCCCACAGCACATGGCCAAAGAAGCCGCGTTGGTGGTCGTTAAACGCAAGCTCCAGGTTCAAATCCTGCGTCAAACGGTGCGGTGCACCATTGGCATAACGGGCCATAAACCCTTCAAAACCACCGTGCCTGATGTCGTAACCCAGCTCCAGCGTCAGGTTAGGGGCTATCTCTTTACCCATCATGTAGCCCAACCCTATAATGGGGGTATCTGCCAGCTCGGCAGTGGCTCCCCATACCACACCCACTTCGCCCTTAAGACCATGGTAAAGACCCATGTTAAATAAATTACGGTTGGGCATGTAGGCTTTGCCCTTAAGCGACGAGTAGCCATTAGCTGCCATTAAATCCGTTACGCCCATGCCCCGCACTTGGTAGTTGGAGGAGTAGGCGTTGAACTGCAGCTCCCCGCGCTTATCGCTGCTCTGCGGTGCTGCTATGGGCGGGGCGGTAGGTGCCGGTGCATCGGCAAACAGGTAGGGGTCTGTGTACCCCCCCATCGCATCATCGTAGCTCACGGATTCGTAGGTTACAGGCCCATCCGGTATCAACGGCGGCATGTCGTTGCCCATTGCCGGTAATCCCATTATCGCTAAAATAAAAAAACTTTTCTTCATACGCGGGTATTTTACATTGGTTAAGTAATTTTTCAAGCCGAAAATAGAGCATATGGGACCTAAATGGAGCATTTTTTTGATTTTTTCTCTGCGGCACGGCAGATTTTTTGAAGAAAAGGCGTTGACTAAGGGCATGGGGGCGGTTAGAATAGGGGTATGAGAACGCGCATTGGTACTATATTGACGTTGATGTTGGCTGCAAGCAGCACCTTGGCCGCCCCTCTGTTGCAGAATACCCCGCAAGCGGATACTAAAACCATGGTGCAGGATGCCCGTTGCCGGCAGGTGTTGGTGACGTGCTTAATCAACGGCGTACCCATGCGTATGATGTTGGATACCGGTGCAACCAACACCGTGTTGCACAAAGAGAGCTTGGCCAAGCTTAAAAACCCCGTTCAGCTCAATACGGACAATATTCAGTTGCGAGGCAATGCCAAGGTGAAACCCGAGGTGTACATGTTGAGCCTTACGGTGGATGATGCCCGGATTCGCCAACATCCGGTTTTTGTGCTGGACCTCAGCGGGGCACGCTCGGCCATGGCAGAGCCAATAGACGGCATTTTGGGCATGGATATTTTGGGAGCCATGGCCTTTACCTTCGATGTAGCTGCCGGTAAATTGCATTGGGGATTGCCGGCGGGGGCGCATCGCTTGGTGCCGCTGCACGGCATCCGCGAAGAAAGCGGCCGTATGCATGTGCAGATAGTGTGCCCCGGTGGCGATACAACCAAGGTTTTGTTGGATTCCGGGGCCACCTTATCCGTTATCCCCGCCAATAAATGGGGGGCCGGGGTGGGGCGCAAACAATCCATCGGTATCAGCGATGTGAATGCTATGAGCGAACAACAGGTCTCTTTTGGGGTGCCCGGGGATGTCCGTTTAGCCCCCGGGGTAACCGTGCAGGGGGTAGAGCCCATGCTTACCGACGACCCCGAGGCCGCTTTGCTGGGTATGGATGTGCTGGGCCGGCTGCGCTTGGTGCATGTGCCCTCTGCACATAACCCGGCAGGGTATTTCTTCCTGGCTCTGTAACCTTTGCAAGCATGAAAATAGTGCTCACCATCGGTTTGCTGATTATCAGCAACATCGTTATGACTTTTGCTTGGTACGGTTCCCTCCGTAAACCGGGGCAAGAGACATCGCCGTCCGATTGGCCGAAGCTTATAGTCATGAGTTGGGGGCTTGCGTTCTTTGAGTATTGCTTTTTGGTACCCGGTAACCACATTGGCCGCTCTTGCGGCCTGAGCCTTGCCCAGCTCAAAATCGCGCAAGAGGTCATTACGCTCTCCGTCTTTGTTCCCTTTATGCTTTTTGTCATGGGCGAGCACTGGAAGTGGGATTATCTTTGGGCCTTCCTGTGCGTGCTCGGGGCAGTCTTCTTTGTGAATCGCGAAGCTTTAATGTCCTCTTAGTGCTTTATTCTTGCCCGGGCTGTTCACGGTAGAGGCAGCGGCAAATGCGCTTTCTTGTTATTATATGACAACATCCGGGCTTGCATCTTGCCCGGGGGTGTGCTATCTTGCGCGCGTATGAAGCCTTTACATTTACTTCTTGCAGCATCTTTTGCCCTTACTTCCTGCAGCTGGCTCGATGGTATGTTCGATTCGGACGACTATTTGCCGGAGTATATGAAAGAAGCTTCTCCCATGGACCCTCCCGGCACGGCCGAAGCTCGCGAGGCCTTGCGCCAAAAGCTGGTGAAGGAGGGTCAATTCGTGAATGGGGCAGAGATTGATGTGCGAGACGGCAAAGCCTTCCTCTTCCGCCGTAACCCCGATTATTCCGAAGACCCGGGTGGCCGTATGGTGCAGGCGGAAAAAGCCAAAATCATGTCTTGCGAAGGCACCTATTATTTTGTGGAAACCAGCAACGGCAAGCGTGGTTACATGAGAGAGTCCGACTTTGTGGACCCCATCAGCATGCTTACCGTAACCGGCGATTTCCTGCCCGATGGCCAAGGAATTCTCCCCGGTACCTTGCCGGGAGAGGGCGGCATCTTCCCCGGTAGCTCGTTAGATTTGGGGGATAATAAAACACTTACCTCCAACGAGACCGGCAGAATTGTGAAGGTGGTGGACAAAAAAACGGAGCAGAGCAATGCTTTTGAAGAAGCCAAACGCCGCATCGAGGAAGCCCAAAAAGCACAGCCTGCCACCCCCTCCGTGCCGGATGATTTTGAGTACGAGCCCCTCCCTACCCCCAAACGCTCCGCCCAATAAAAAACTTCCAACTTTCAACTTCCAACTTCCAACTTCCAACTTCCAACTTCCAACTTTTCTATGTCCTGGGTTGGGGATACGGAGCACTTTTTGTTGTATTTGGCAGCAGAGTGCGGCCTGAGCACCCATTACCGGGAGTCCGTGCGCCACACGCTCACGCAGTTTGTGGCTTGGTGCCAAGAGCGGGGGTATGCCGCAGCCGATATAACGGAGACCCTGCTGGCAGAATACCGCAGGCATTTGCATGACCGGGGGTTAGCGCTTTCCAGTTGCCGCATTGCCGTGGTGCATTTGCGCCGCTTTTTCAAATATTTGCATGCACGCAAAGCGTTGCCGCAAAACCCGGCAGAGCTGGTGCGCGGCGGGGTGGTGCACCGGCAGTTGCCGGATACCCTTGCCGCACAAACCGTCTCTGCCTTGCTCAACTCCATAGACCCGCAAGAGCTGCCTTTCGGGGCCAGAGACCGCGCCATGCTGGAAATGCTGTATGGCAGCGGCCTGCGTGTTAGTGAGTTAACATCCTTGCGTGCCGACCGGATTAATTGGGAGGAATCCTTTTTGAGAATCACCGGCAAAGGCGGTAAAACCCGTTATGTGCCTTTGGGGGCAATGGCTGCCAAGGCCGTACGCCATTATGTGCAGCATGCGCGCCCCAAGTTGGAGAACGCGCACCGGCGCGTGCCGCAACTGTTTCTTTCTAATCGCGGTGCGGCACTTACGCGCGAGCGCATCCGCCAAATTATTTGCACCCGTGCGCAGCAAGCCGGTATAGACGAGCATGTGTTCCCCCACATCCTGCGGCACTCATTTGCCACCCATTTGCTGGAAAACGGGGCAGATTTGCGCGTCATTCAGGATATGCTCGGCCACGCGGACCTTGCCACCACCCAAATATACACCCATGTAGAGGCTAAGCGCCTTGTGGGCCTTCACCGCACCTTTCACCCCCGAGGCCGTAAACCCGATACCCCGAATTAGAACTTTTTGTTATCTTTTTTCGCCTAAAATCGTAAAATTCCTAAAATTTGGTTGAACGATTCGGCGTTTCATTGTATCATCCGTTTATCAGAACAACAACTGCATTACAGATATGAACATGAAATTCATCTACTTGCCTCTCTTGTCTTTGGCTCTCACCGCTTTCTGCTCTTGCAAAAAGAATGATGCCGCAGAGGAAACTGCCGCTGCGCAAACCACTGGTGCTCAAAACGCCGTCAGCCCGGAAGAGATGGAGAAAGCCAAGAAGTCCGATGAAGATGACAAGCTTGTGATGGAGTTTTATTACCGCGCCAATCACGCTGCGGAAATCGTCCGTACTATCACACCGGAGAATCTTACCGTCCAGAAAGAAGAATTACAGAAAGAATGCGATGCCCTGCAGGGCATTCACGACAAATTTTATCAATCTTTCAAGGTGTTAGTCGTTTCCAGTGGCGAGGCGCAGGAAAAAATCGGCCGCTTGGGCGATACCGCATATGCCGGTATGGATGCTGCTTTGGTGGAATTTAATAAAAAAGCCAAAGACAATCCCGGTGTGTATCAGGAGATTCAACCCCTAGTGCAACGTTTAACCGATATTGTTAACAATTTTGTAAAATAATGAATATGAAAAAAATCGCTATTATTACCGCCTTGGCCTTTGCATCCTTGGCAACCCTTTCTGCCTGCAAAGAAAACACGCAATCCGCACCCGCAGAAGAGGCTGCGGCTGCTTCCTCCACCAAGGAATCCGACCTTAAAGCCGCTTACACCACCGACGACGAAACCCTGTGGGTGCAGTATTACGACTGCGTTTGCGAGGCGGCCGACGTAATGGATGCTGCCACAGAGGCCAATATTACAGAGCAAATTGCCAAACTCGAGCAGATTGTCCGGAAAATGAACGGCATACGCGCAGAATTTGACAAGCTTGGCGGCGCACTTTGCCCCGGCTCTGAAGAAGCCGTCAAACAATGCACCGATGCACGCAGCCGTGCCAAAGCCCGCTATAATGAGGCGGCTAAATCCGTTTCCGAAAGAGAATTAGGCCACAGCCGCGGCAGGCTTCAGGATGCCGCAGCCGGGGTATCTGCCATTTTTGCGCTACCTGTCGCACAGTAATGTTTCACGGGGTGCTCGCCACCCCGTTTTTTTGGCCTTTCAAATCAAGGGGCAATGGTGCTTTTTCCGCAAATCCGCATAAATCAAAAAATGGCTCAATATCCGCTTGAAAAAGCAGGCATTGTTCTGTATAATGCCGCGCGTGAAAGTCATAGCCATTGCTAACCAGAAGGGCGGGGTAGGCAAAACCACCACTGCCGTCAACTTATCCGCCGCCTTAGCCATGCGCGGAAAGCGAGTCTTGCTTATTGATGTAGACTCGCAGGCCAATGCGTCTCAAGCGCTCGGGGTAGAGGTGGGCTGTGAGGACAGCATCTACCAAGCCCTTATCGGTAACAAGCTGATGGAGGACTTGATTCGCCCGGCGCATCGTCGCAACCTTTCCATCATCCCTGCACATATGGACTTATCCGGCGTGGAGGTAGAGCTTACGCAAAGCGGCACACACCTCACCTGCATGAGAGATGCCATGGAGGGGCTGCGCTCCAGCCGGTATTATGACTATGTGTTTTTGGATACACCACCCTCTCTCGGTGTGTTGATGACCAGCTCTTTGTGCGCATGCGACGAGGTGCTCACCCCCATGCAGTGCGAGTTCCTCAGCCTGGATGGCCTCTCTAAAATTCTTTACGTTGTGGAGCAAATCCGCGAGAGCGGAGCCAACCCCGACCTCAAGCACGAGGGCGTGCTTATGACCATGTACAGCAATACCAATTTGGCCAATCAGGTGATTGCTCAGGTAAAAGAAAACCTGCCCGCACAGCTTTACTCCACCGTTATCCCGCGCTCCGTGCGCGTGGCAGAGGCCCCCAGCTTCGGCAAAACCGTTATCGAGCACGATGCCTACGGCACCGCCTCCCTTGCTTATCAAAACGCCGCCAAAGAGTTCCTCCGCCGCCACAGACGATAAGGAAACAGAGCGAATTTTGGATTTTGGATTTTGAATTTTTAATTTTGGATTTTTAATTTTTAATTTTTAATTTTGGATTTTTGATTTTGAATGCTATTGGGGGCCCCCCACTTAAAGGAAACATTAAAAATCTAAAATTCAAAATCCGACATGTTATCATGGCTGTATCCCATCACCTGCCGGGTATGCGGGGAAGTAAGCGAGCGTTGCCTGTGTGCGGATTGCTTGGCGGCAATGCCGCAACTGCCTACCCCTATTTGCTTGTATTGCGGGGCTCCGGTGGGCGGTAATTTGCAAGATGCTTACCACTGCGCAGCGTGTAAAGCCAAGCCACGCCCGTTCGATGTAGCGCGCTCTGCCTTATTGGCTAACGATGCCACCATGCCGCTTATTCACCAGCTGAAATACCAACGCGCCATCTATTTGGCTGCTGCCTTTGCCCCGGCATTGCTGCAAGTGTGGCAGGCGCACCCGGAGTTTCGCACCTTCGAAAAATCGGCCGCCATCGTCCCCGTCCCCATCAACCGCACCCACCTTTATACCCGTGGCTATAACCAGGCAGAGGAGCTCGCGCGCTCCCTCTCCCGCCTTGTAGGCGTGCCTGTGGTGCAGCCGTTGTTGCGGCAGGAAACCGCAGCCCACAGCCAAACCGGGCTTTCGGCGGCGCAACGCCTGCAGAACGCCTATGCGGCCTATCATCCCTTGCCTGCTTATGCCTCCGGCAAAAAAAAGCTGCCGCCCCACCTTGTGCTGGTGGACGATGTGTACACCACCGGTGCTACCGTCCGTGCTTGTGCCGCCGCCCTCAAACGCCTGCCCGGCATCCGCAAAATCGCCGTTCTCACCCTCTTGCGCGTACAATAAATCAAAAATCCAAAATCAAAAATTAAAAATTAAAAATCCTTCCATGATTGTTTCTCAAGTCATTGCTGCCGCTCAAGAGCTCTCCGCTGCTATGGAGGCATTGCCTTTTTCCGCCCCGGTAGCCTACACATACAACCCGCTTAGCTACGCATGGGCCGGGCACGAGGCTTACATACGCCGCTTTGCCACAGGCAAAAAAGACGTGCTTTACCTCGGCATGAACCCCGGTCCCTTCGGTATGGCTCAAACCGGAGTCCCTTTCGGAGAAATCCCCGCCGTCACCCTTTGGATGGGCATTACCGCCCCCATCGGCTGCCCCCCTGCTACGCACCCCAAACGCCCCATACAAGGCTTTAATTGCCCGCGCTCAGAGGTGAGCGGACGCCGCCTCTGGGGGCTTTTTGAAGAGCTTTACGGCACCGCAGAAGCCTTCTTTGCCCACTCTTACGTTGCCAATTACTGCCCGCTTATCTGGATGAGCGAGTCCGGAGCCAATATCACCCCCACCCAGCTC
This sequence comes from Akkermansiaceae bacterium, assembly GCA_015062015.1. Taxonomy (GTDB): domain Bacteria; phylum Verrucomicrobiota; class Verrucomicrobiia; order Verrucomicrobiales; family Akkermansiaceae; genus Akkermansia. The sequence continues at coordinate 16,193 of SUVM01000039.1, forward strand.
CCCAAAGAGCAAATGCAGCAGATAGATGCCGCCTGCCAACGCCACCTCGTG
>SUVM01000040.1 GCA_015062015.1 Akkermansiaceae bacterium
AAATGGGATTAGTCTCATTGCAGAGCGTAGTCTGTAAAGGTTAGGAAACCGCCGTATGCCATAAAAGGCATGTACGGTGGTGTGTGAGGGGGCGAAAGCCCCCTACACGATTGGAAGTTGGAAGTTGGAAGTTGGAAGTTGGAAGTTGGAAGTCGGAGGTTGGAGGTTGGAGGTTGGAGGTTGGAAGTTGGAAGTTGGAAGTATATTAAATGAACCAGATACCGCCACGGGCAAGGGCATGGCGGAGGGAATGGCGGACATCCTGCGGGGAGAAACCGGCAGCACGGAGGGAAGCGATGGAGCGTGCTCCGTCTCGCTTGGCCAAGCGCTTGCCGGTATTGTCTCTCAACAACCCATGGTGCAGGTATTGCGGCACAGGCAAGCCCAAAACGGCTTGCAATGCACGGTGTATGTGCGTAGCGTCAAAAAGGTCTTCACCGCGGGTCACATGTGTTACCCCCTGCTCCGCGTCGTCTATAACCACGGCCAAATGATAACTGGCCGGCATTTCTTTACGCGCCAGCACCACATCCCCAAAATCGGAGGGGACGCACCGTTGCACGCCGCGCCGCAAATCCGCCCAAAGGGGGCAGCCAACGAGGTCTTGCACACGCTGCATATCCAACCGCCACGCATGGGCGTCTCCGCGCGCGATGCGAGCCTGAGCTTCATCCGCAGACAAATGCTTGCATGTGCCGGGGTATTGATAGCCCAACGTAGCATGGGGGGCACGGCCCATCTCTGCAATCTGCGCTTTAATTTCCGTACGCGTACAAAAACAGGGATACAAAAGCCCCATGGTGCGCAATTGGACAAGCACTTGTTCGTACGCCCCAAAGCGGGAACTTTGTACCATCACTTCGCCATCAAAACGAATGCCCAACCAAGCGAGGTCCTCGTACATTAAATCCACCCATTCTTTACTGCGGGCACGAGTCACATCTATATCCTCAATGCGTAGCAGACATCGGCCACCATGAGCATCTGCCAAACGGCGTGCCTGCATGGCGGCTAAAAGATGCCCCACATGCAGCGGGCCGCTGGGCGTGGGGGCAAATCTTGTAATAACTTCCCGCATGGGGAAACACGGAGGAGGATAGAGGGGGGTTAATCAAATTGAGCTTCCAGTATCACCTTCTTGGTACGCTCTATGCCTTCCTTGGCTTGAAGAGAGGTTGGGTTAAGATCCAACGCTCGGCTATACAAGGAATAAGCTGCACCATAACGGCCGCTTTTTTCTTTCGATTCGGCATCGGAGAGCACTTTGATGAAATCTCCGGCGGCGGCCTCTACTTCCCTCAATACATTTGAAAAGTTAACGTCTTTTTTCAGGAATCCGCGCAGCAACTCATTTTCATGCTCATTGTCTTTTTTGCGCAGCACAAGCAATTCCTCGTACGCCGCACCGGCTCCCATGCGCCCGCGTGTTTTTGCCTGCTCTCTCATTTTGTTAATCACGGCATCCACCTCTGCTACATAAGCGCAAATGGCTTTGTATTGGGCTTTGCAAGTTGCATCTTGCGCCACTACTTCAAAACGCTCTCCGGCATCATAAATTTCTCTCAACCGGCGTTCTTGCACCAATTGCTTAAATTCACTAATTACAGGCACAAAGGACTTTGCTTGGTTGATTTTGTCATCAAACTCTTTGAAAGCGGGGTTTTTAGGCCAAACGACGGCAGCCTGCTTGCGTTTTTCTATCCCCTCATCCTTATTATTGGCATGAAAAGCCATCTCCGCCTCCAGCAGCAGGCCGTTGCTCAGGTCTTTTTTACCCTTTACATAAGTAGAGAGCAGAGAGTCATTATAATCAACATCCAGCTCTTTCATCTTGGCGGAAATCTGCTCCACAGTCTCGTAATCCCTTGCATTAAGAGAGATGAGGGCATTTTTACGCAGGGTCCAATACTCTGCAATGCGGCGGCGGGATTCTGCGGGGAACACCGCTACGCTTTGCATGAACTCACCCACGGACACAGCCGTTATCAGGCGATTAGTTGCTTCTCCGAGTCTGTTCTGCGCTATCAGATTGGTGATGGCATCCATGCTCTGGTCAATATCCCGGCGGGCGTTAGCGGCAGCAGAATCAAGCATATGGATGGTGGGCGGCATGCCGGTGATGCCTGTAATCATTTGATAGGCATCGGAGTTTTTATCCATATTAATCTTAGTATCACCATCCTTAAAGACGTGGCGATAGATGCGCGCACCAATCACGGCATGGTCAAAACGACGCTCCAGGAAAAACGTCAAAACCATGGCCTGATAATATATTTTGGCCTGGGCAAGTGCGGCTTCATTTGCGGCCACATTCGTACCCTTTGCAGCTTTATGCTCTGCTATCTGTTGGGTATTAAAGGCAATGCGCACAGTGTGGCTGATACCACCGGCAGCCCCGGATTTACCTTGGATATTACCAATATTGCCGCCGCCGCTTCCCTTTTGTGTGTTTTGGTTGGTAAGAGAGTTTGTTTTTTTAACAAGTTTTTCGATTTCGGCATCCAAATCCTCATTTTCGCGGTTGCGGCGGAGGTTAGCGCGTTGGGCATCCAACGCGCTGACAATACCACTGGCTAAGGTACCTGCCTGTTGTCCATCGCCGGGATAGTCCGAAATATCATAAAGGGTGGTGCCGATTTTCACCAACAACTTGCTACCGACCGGGGCGGTATTTTTGGAATACTTTTGGGTGAGGTCGATTAATTTTTCGATAGTACGGCGGTATTTGCGAGAGGCCTCTGTATCGTCCGGGCTTTGGCTGAGGAATTTTTCGAAACGCTCACGCACCATACGGTTGTTGCCGACATCAAATTTAACGCCGTTGTACGAGACCGTATCGGTAGAGGGATCGAGGAGGGGGAGCTCCATACCGAAGATTTGCGGCGGGGGAGTTTCGCCGTAGCGGTTGGGGTCATCGTTATGCACACCGGCTTGGGTCTGGGTGGATTTACCGGTTGCATCAAAACTCTGCGGCGCAGTCGGCATCTGGGCTACGGCCACAGCCCCCCAAAGCGGGATTAATGGCAAAATGTATATCTTTTTCATCGCGCACTCTCCACGGATTTAACAATCAATAATTCTTTTACGGGTTTTACTTGGCCATCGGCATCCTTATATTCGCCGTCGCAAGATTCCACGGTAAACAAATACGTCATCGAGGCTCTTACGTTGGAGTCCAAAGCTGCATCCTCGGGTATCAACAGGGGGATGCGTACGTTATCTTCCGTCAGAACATCTACAAAACGACGCTTGCCCTTGGCATCCACACTTTTAACCTCTGCCTTGAATTGCAGGATATTGCCGGCAGTGGATGACACCCCGGAAATGTACTCGGTGGTAGAAAAAGTGCCACCCGGGCGAACCGCTTTCTCGGAGCGCATCTTAATGAATACGAATACGAAAGCAGCCAGCAGGATGACACCCACGCCCAAACCTATCATCAAGGGCGTGCTGCCGGATTTTCTTCTCTTTTTTCTGGAACGTGCCATAATGAATCTGAATTAACCTAAATTTTACTCCCAACGCGTACGGCGTACACCTATGTAGGCCAATACCAAACCTACCACAACATGAATCCCCAATACCACCAAGCATATATCTGCCTCAGCAAATTGGGTCTGCACGATGTTAGCCGCAACATCCCGATAATCGCCCTGCACGGCGCGCATACCGCCGCTCCATGCCCAATAGGCAGAGATAAAGGGCTGCGTCATCATAGCCAAAACATCATCCAATGCCAATAGTACCCCCGAGAGCGGTAATTGGAAACCTACCAGATAAATACTCAGCAGAGATGCGTGGTCCGGTGACTTTGTGTTGGCAGATATACCCAAGCAAACACTCGTCATGGCGGCATTTGCCAAAAGCAGGAACAGGAATAAATCCGAAGCACTCCCCCGGAAGGACCAACAACAAATGTCTACAAAGAAGAACATCCAGAAGCTCTGCACCAACACCAATATGCTCAAAAAGGCCAATTTAGAGCACACATATGCAGCCGGGCGAACTCCGGAAAATTTTTCTTTTTCCATGATAAGACGTTCGCCAGCCACCTCTCGGGCAGAATTGTTAGAGCCCATCAGCCCCAGCAATATGATCTGGAACATGATAACCCCGGAAATAGCCGTACCGATACCGATGTTGGCATTGGCTTGTTCTTTGATGGCCTGCTCTACCTCTCCGGGAGAAAGGTTTTGACCTGCAACATCGTTCAAATTGGTTAGTTGCCCCCAATCAGAATCCGCAAAACATGCCACTAACAGCGGGAATATCACTATCATGGCGATTTGCAGAATCAACTGTGCGCGGTCGCGGAAGAATATGTTGAACCTGCGCCCCAACAATGTTGCAAATTGAGTAAAGAACCCGGGCTGTACCGGGCGCGTATCTGCCGCCTCTTCATCATCCCTCTTAGCCGGGGTTGGCATGGGCGGTTCTTCTCCGATTTCAAGGAATTTGCGGACGTGTTCTTTTTCCAATCGCTTATAATAATCCACGCGGTGCTTAAGCCAGCTACGCCCCCATTCATCGGGTTCTCGGCAGGTAAGGCGCGGGTACACTTCTTCAAAACTATTGACGGAGAAATAATGGCTCATCACAGCCGGTGTACCGTGGAAGGTGAGAGTGCCGCGATGCAATACCATGATGCTGTCGTAAAGCTCCATCTGGGCTAAACTATGCGTCACGGAGATAACGATGCGGCCGTCTTTCATACTCAGGGCATGCAGCAACTCCACGATTTCTCGTTCGGAGCGCGGGTCCAAGCCGCTGGTTACTTCGTCGCACAACAAAATTCGGGGGCCGGACACCAGCTCCATCGCCAACGCCAAACGGCGTTTCTGCCCGCCGGAAAGCAATTTAACCGGGCGATCCGCAATGTCGGTAAGTCCGGTTTCTGCCAGTACGTTATCAATAATGTCGTTCAACTCGTCCTCATCTGCATTCACACGCAAACGGGCAGAGCTTTCTATGCTTTCGTCTACGGTCAGCTCATCGTAAGCAATACTGAATTGAGGGACATAGCCGATTTCGTGCGGTTCAAAATCTCCGTCCTCGGCCAAATCGCGCCCTTCCCAAACAAAGGAGCCGGAGGTGGTTTCTTTAATACCGGCAATTGCTTTAAGTAAAGTTGTTTTACCACAGCCGCTCGGCCCCACAATGGCCATAAAATGGCCACGCGGAATGCAAAAACTAATATCATTGAGCAAGAAGAGCGGTTCCTCCTCTGCCTCTACCTCCAAACAGATATTGCGTGCTTCGAGCATAACAAAAAGTCTACAACGTTGCTATAGTATCAGAAAGCCCCCGGTGCTGCAAGCATAAAAGCCGCACCGGGGGCAAAATTTTATACCTCAAAAAAGAGGAGCTACTCAACCGGTAACCACGCCGTCTCGTATGGTGAGCACGCGGTCGCCCAAAGCCGCAATTTCGGCGTCGTGGGTGACGGTAACCAGGGTTTTACCGTCTTCTTCGGCCAGCTCGAAAATGAGGTCGAGGATTTGGCGGCCATTACGGGAATCGAGGTTGCCGGTGGGCTCGTCGGCAAAGATGATGGCGGGATTATGAGCCAAGGCGCGCGCAATGGCCACGCGTTGTTGCTCGCCGCCGGAGAGCTCGTTGGGGAGGTGGTCCATACGGTCTGCAAGGCCCACTCGCGCCAAAAGATATTTGATACGCTCCGTGGCTTCCTTGCCGGCAATAGCCGTGGCAAGAGAAGCGTTTTCCAACGCAGTAAGCTCGGGCATCAGCATGTAATTCTGGAAGATAAAGCCCATGGTTTGGTTGCGAAAGCGAGCGCGTTTGCTGAGGTTGAGGGAATAAATATTCGTCCCGTTTATCGTGACGGAGCCCACTTGTGGTTGCTCTAAGCCGGCCAGCGTATACATCAACGTTGTTTTACCGGAGCCGCTCGGACCACATAAAAACACTTTTTCGCCCTTATGGATGTGGAGCGACAACCCATGCAGAACCTCAACATTCTTTTTGCCGATAGAATAGCTGCGGTGAAGATCTTTTGCAATAATCATGACAAAGCGGGCAATTCTACATTATCTATCAAACGCACTTCGCCGAAGTAAGCGGCAACAGCCAACAGTGCGGGGCGGCTCGGTTGCTGCAACTCATGCAGGGTTTCGGCATCCACCAATTCCACATAATCCACGCGCACACCGGGGATGCGGAACAAGGTATCAATAACGTGGCGGCAAACCTCTGCTGCAGGTGTACCTTGCTCGTACTGAACGCGCGCGGCAAGCAAGCTGCGATGAATTGCCGGGGCTGCGGCGCGGTGCTCGGGGGTAAGGCGTACGTTACGGCTGGAAAGCGCCAAGCCATCTGCCTCGCGTACGATTTCTGCCCCATGGATGGTTACCGGAATATCCAAATCACGCACCATACGGCGCAAGATGGCCAGCTGCTGGTAATCTTTTTTACCAAAAACGGCATCTGTTGGCTGCACAATATTAAACAACTTGCTCACCACAAGGCACACACCGGCAAAATGCCCGGGGCGGCGAGCCCCGCAAAGCACGTTAGACAAGCAGTTCTCCTCCAACACCATAGAGCGATCTGCACAATACATGGTATCCGGCGTGGGCATGAACACAAAATCCACCCCGCAACAACGGCATACGGCTAAATCTGCCTCGGGGGTCTGCGGGTATGTTGCCAAATCTCCGGCGTTGTCAAACTGCACAGGATTCAGAAAAATACTGGCTACCACAATACCCTCTGCCCCGGCCAGCGCACGCGCTTGGCGCATCAGAGATGCATGCCCCTCGTGAAGCGCACCCATGGTGGGTACAAAAACAATACGTTTACCACGGTGCTCTGCCAATTGGCTACGGAGCTCGTGTTTTGATGATGCCGTCTGCATGGCAGAAATACTAACACAAAAAACGGCTTATTACAAGCCGTTTTTCGTGGATGGCGCAGGTTAGCACCCGTTCATCCCCCCGCAGCAAAGCGGGCAGGATTTGCCGCTCAGGGCATGGGGAAGGATTTATTGAATGCAGATACCTCGGCCCGCAGAGCATCGTATGCATCCTCGGTCTCGCAAACTTTTTGAGCTGCAAGGATGGAAAGACAGCGGCCAATATAATCGGCCACGCGCACAACGTCTTCCTCTTTCATGCCGCGAGTGGTAACCGCCGGCGTACCGATGCGAATACCGGAAGGCTTGTTGGTGGTACCTTTGTCGTAGGGGATGGCATTCTTATTAACGGTAATACCCACTTTATCAAGAGCTATCTGGGCATCTGCACCGTTAAGGCCTTTGCCGCTGAGGTCCACCAGGAAGCAGTGGTTATCCGTACCTCCGGCCACGATGCGGAACCCGAGGGAAGCCAAACGGGCAGCCATGGCCTTAGAGTTCTTCACCACCTGCTCTGCGTACTCGCGGAACTCGGGGCGCAAGGCCTCTCCCAAGCAAGCTGCCTTAGCAGCAATAACATGCATCAGCGGGCCACCCTGTAACCCGGGGAACGTGGCACTGTTGAGCTTCTTAGCCCACTTCTCCTTGCACAGCACCATGCCGCCACGCGGGCCTCGCAGGCTCTTGTGCGTTGTGGTGGACACAAAATCTGCATACGGCACGGGGGACGGATGCACCCCGGCGGCAACCAAGCCGGCAATATGCGCCATATCCACAAACATGATAGCACCTACCTCGTCGCAGATGCGGCGGATGCGCGCAAAGTCGATAGTGCGGGAGTACGCGGAGGCTCCGGCCAAAATAAGTGCCGGCTTCACTTCGCGGGCTTTGGCTTCGAGCTGATCGTAATCAATACACTCTGTATCGGGGTTGACACCGTAGTGCACCACATTGTATTGCTTGCCGGAGAAATTGGCAAAGAAACCGTGGGAAAGATGCCCGCCACATGCCAAATCCATCGTCAGGATGGTATCGCCCGGGTTAATGCAGGCATGGTACACAGACATATTGGCTTGGGAACCGGAGTGGGCCTGAACATTGGCATAATCGCACCCAAAGAGGGCCTTAGCGCGGTCGATGGCAAGCTGCTCCACTTTATCCACCACTTCGCAACCACCATACCAACGGCGTCCGGGGTAGCCCTCTGCATATTTGTTGGTGAGGATGGAGCCCTGAGCCTCCATAACAGACGGGGAGGCAAAGTTTTCGGAAGCGATAAGCTCTATGTTATTGTTTTGGCGCAGACGCTCTTCTTCGATAAGGTCTGCCAATTCGGGGTCGGATACGGAAAGCGGGGAGCCGGAGGCCTTGAGCAAGCGCGGGATATGGCGCCCGCCCTCAAACTCGGCATTCATCCAAGTAGAAAGGATTTCCTCCAACATATCATGGTTAACGAATGCAGCAGCCAAACACATCACGTTGGCATTGTTATGCTGGCGAGAAAGAGCTGCAACTTGCGGGGACCGAACAAGTGTGGCGCGAATGCCCTTCCAGCGATTAGCGGCAATGCTCATACCAATACCGGAAAAACACACCAAAATACCACGATCCGCACGGCCATCCACAACGCGCTTGCAAATTGTATTAGCGTAGTCGGAATAATCGCAGGATTCCTTGGTGAACGGGCCGATGTCTTCTACCGTATAACCCCAACCGGTAAGGAGCTCTACGGCAGCTTCTTTCAGTTCCACGCCTTTGTGGTCTGAACCGATGACGATGCGAAGATTAGTATCCATAAGTATGTATCAGAGGCCTGACGGCGGAGATATTAGCATACTTCCGGCGCACTGGCAAGCGCATTGTGCAGCATCTGCTACTTTTTGCGCAACAAAAACCTGCGGGCCATCGCCTCCAGCTCCGGCACACGGAAGAAGAAGCATGCAGCCAAATACAAGCCGCCGGCCACAGCCCCGCCCACAGCCAAGCCCAACAAGCGCGGGAAAAAGCCCCATGTTACAAAACCGTCAAAGAAGATGCTCTTCATTTGCCAACACAACACGACCAACACTGCCCCGGCACCAAGGATGCGCAGCAACCCCGGCAGCAGTACAGAGCACGCCATGTTACCCAACAAGTGGCGTAAGTAAAAGAAATAGAAAAAGAAGTTAAGTGTTGTAACAAAAGCCGTGGTAAGTGCCAACCACATGACACCCAACCCCAAAATGTGCACAAAACAGTAGTTAAGGGTTACGGAAATACAACAAGCAGCCAATGCCAAGCCCGCAGGTGCCCACGGCTTCTCTAACGCCAAAAATACGGGTTGCAACACCTTCATGCCGGCATAGCCCAACAGGCCAATGCAATAGGCACCCAGCACCTGCCCCATGGTGGCAGAAGCCTGTGCATCAAAACGCCCGCGCTGGAAAATGAGGCTCACAATCTCTTGCCCCCACAACCCAAGCACCACGGCAGACGGCACTGCAAAAAATGCAACAAAGCGCATAGCCTGGGCCAGATGGCGTGGGATGTCGTCATTACCGCGTTGCAGGCTCATGCGGGATATATTGGGCAGCACCACCATACCCACAGCCACGCCAAACAACGCAACCGGTAATTGCCACAAGTGAAAAGCCCCGGACAACGCCGTAACCGCCCCACCGGGTAAATACAAAGCAAAAGAGGTATTGATGAACACCTGTGTTTGAGTAATACCGGCGGCGATAACACCGGGTACCATCAGCATCCAGATACGGCGCACGGCAGGGTCTGCAAACACGGGCTTCCACCCCTTCATACTTAACCCCAGATGCCACTTGAGCCTATACCCCTTGCGGCGCAACGCCGGCAGTTGGAACAACACTTGTGCCGCACCACCCATCACCACGGCTATGGCAAAGCCATACAGGGCTTCGGCTCCGAATGCCGGGTCTATCAACCACCCGAACAAACACCCGAAAGCCACCGTTGTAAGATTAAAGGCTGCACTGGCCAAATTGGGGATACCAAACACGCCAAACACATTAAGAGCCCCCATGCTCAATGCGGAAACGGAGGCAAACAGAATAAACGGCCACATGATTCGGCACAAATCTGCCGCCAAACCCATAAAGGATTGCGGCTCCACGCGTATCATATCTGCCGGGGCTTTTACAGCGGTGGTCAGCGTAACCGTTTCGCCCGGGGAATACTTAGCCAGCCGAGAAACCCGCACCATGGGTTGCACAGCCTGCATATCCAATGGGGTATTCAGGGTAAACGAAGCATGCACGCGGCCATCGGCATCCGTCTCGGAGCCGTTATAAACAGCCGTCACCGAGGGTGCGGCCGGAGCCGCGATAGCCGGCGGCAACTCAAACTCTGCCACAGCACGCTCGGGGTACAAAGATTTAATAAACACGCCGGATAACAACACACCCAAGCCCACAATAATGAGCATGAGAGACACCAACTGAGACAACACCTGATGAGCAAGCTTCCACGCAGCATCTCGCCCCTCCTGCTTTTCCACCTTGCTCATCACACTGGTGAAACTCTGGGAGAGAGCCCCCTCTGCAAACATGTCTCGCAACATGTTGGGCACGCGGAAAGCCGTCAAAAACGAATCCAACGCCGCAGTGGCACCAAACAATGCCGTATACACCATTTCTCGCAACAAGCCGGTGAAACGGCAGCAAAAGATGGCAGCAGTTGCTATTAAACTCTTTTTCTGGAACGAGGCCATGGCTTAAACTCAGCGAGTTTTGGCTGGGAGGGACTCTTTGATTTTGCGGATGACCTGGCGGGCAAGTCTTTCGTTGTATTTACCGCCCATCAACAGATAGGTGCGGGAGAATTCGCGCACGGCTTCCTTGTACAACGTGGGGTCGGCCTCATTGAGTTTGGCTCGGGTATCATCATCCATTTGTTCAATGGCTCGCACAATCAGTTTCAGGCGTTCGGATGCAGCAGCATCGTGCTTCTCCGTTTTGCGCTCAATAAGAGCCAAGCGCATACGGGCACGCAATACCTTGCCGTCCGTTAAGTTTTGGGCAGTCAAATCGGGGTACGCCGCCTCCTGAATACTTACGGACTCTTTCACCCAGTTAATGGCCTCGGCATACTCTTCTTTGCCCACATAATAATCGGCTATATAAGCGGCGATATCCGCATAGCTCAACTTGCTGTCCTTAAGCAAAGATTCATTTTCGTGCAGCATGGTCCAAGAGCGCTTCAGAAGCTCAATTTTTTCTTCACCCTCGGTATGCTCTGCCAAGAAAGATAAACAGGTAAATACATCTGCAGGTTTGGCTTTGCCTGCCTGCAGCAACTCGGTCTCGGCAGCCAGCAAGTGGCGATAATCGATGATGGCTTCGGCAAGCGCACCGCGCGCCTCGTTGGCTCGGGCTCTCAAGCGGCAGTGCTCCAATTCCAAGTCTTTAAGCTTGTTCTCGTTAATACCATAACCACGCGCAAAAGCATCGGAGAGCGTAAGATATTGCACACAAGCATCGTAATCCTTTAAGCGGAAACAAACTTTACCCAATGCAGAGTAGCACTCGTACAAGCGGCTGTCGTTGTCGGGGAAACGCAACAGAGAGCCCAATGACTTAAGCAAACTTTGCTTAATTTTAGCCAATTGGTCCGGGGAGGCATTGGGATTGCGCAGGTTTTTAACCGCGTCCGACAAAAGCAACTTTCCGGTAGAAGGGCATGCGGGCCACTCTGCCTGCTGCAACAACACACGCACCTCATCGTTCTCCGTACTTTGAGCACCGGATACCTCTATACAACGCAACATAAGCGTAGCGGCATTAACAACCACCTCCGGGTTTTTCTTAAGGCGGGCGCGCACTTGGTCGCGCCGCAAAACATTAAGCACTTCGTACGCCTCGTTTTTCTTGTCCATGAGGGCACATGTCTCTACATACCGGCTCAGAGAACGCAGCAACACGGGCATTTTATCTTCCGTGCCGGCCAAGAGCCGCTCCTGCAAGATAAACTCTAATTTAAGCTGGTCGTCATATTCGCCTTGGCGGTAAAAGACCTCCGCAATGCGGTCCAAGCCTTCCACGGGTATCATATTGCTGCTCAATTCCTTGACTAAGGGGCGTGCGGTTTGCCATTCTCCCTCATCCAAAAGGCGGTTCACCAAAATCCACAACACGCGGCCACGGGTTTCTTCGCTCCGTATCCAGCCCAAGCGGCGCTTTCTATCCTCTGCCAACTTCAACAGGGTCTTACGGTCGCCGGACAAATCAGCCATCAAATCGCTCAGGTTCTTGTTAGCCTCCGTGTCATCCGTAACAACGATGGTTTCCACCTCAAAAGCACTGGCAATGTCATCTCCCTTAGCAAAATACCCCCACGTTAACAAACCTACTAAAGTCAACGAAACGGCTACTATCGGCAAAACCTGACTCGAGTTTTTACGCTTTGGTTTATATCGGCGATACATGATAAAATAAAATCGACTTAAATGAATTAATAAAAATTACTCTTCCGCTTCGTCCTCCTCGCTTTCGGACGACAAATCCGCGCCATGGCGTACGCATACATCAAGCTGCACCTTAATTTGATTGCGCAGCGTATCATTATCTTTCACCTTGTCGGACAAAGCATTCCAAACCAAGGCAGCATCAGTCCAACGGCGCAGCTGAGTGAGGGTGTAGGCCTGTGCCATCATGGCATCCGTCAACAATTCCTCACAATGATTCGGCGCAGCAGCAATATGCTCTACAGCCCGGGCATAATAATCTGCAGCAGGCTCTGCTTGGCCCATGACATCATACACCCCGGCAAGGTAAAAACAAACGCGGCCCAGGGCTTCTGCATCTGCGGCAACATGTTGGCTACGCACAGCAATGCAATCCAAGAGGTAGCGCTCTGCACTATCCATCTGCCCCAATGCAATGCAACAACGCGCCGCACCCTCCAAGGGTTGAGCCTGCAAAGCGGTATTCTTACCACAGCGCGCCAAGGCTTTTTCAAAATCCGCCAAAGCAGCACCATACGATTCGCGGACGAAATTCAACCAACCGCGCTGGTCATACAAGCAATTCCAAAAGGAACTCTGCTCCGGCTCGTGTGTCATTGCCACGCCTTCTGCCCGGTATAAGTAGGCTAATGCGGCATCTGTGTTGCCGTTTTCCTGCTCCATGCGAGCCAAATCCCGCAAGGCCAACAACATGTAAGGTGCATCCGTCTGCGAATCCGCTAAACGCTGCAACCCGTCGCGCAACATGCTTTCCGCGCGTTCGCGCTCGCCTTGCTCCAATAACAGAGACCCCACGCATACAGCGGCACTGGCCAGTTCCGGCACGTTCTGCGTATCTACCACTTGCAGGGCTTTCTTGAAGCAACGGTTAGCTTGCTCCATGGCAACAACCGTGCCCTGCTCTCTATATATCAGGCCTTTGTTTGCCCAAATACCGGCCAACAGTTCTTTACCGGCATCGCCCAGTTGAGCCGCTTTTTCGGCATAAGCGGCAAGTTCTTTCTGCAACACATCCGGCTCTGTTACCACTTTTTGCAATAGCTCGAGCCGCTCCGTCAACAGTGCTACACGCGCGGCCGCATCTTGATTACCGGCATAAAAAGCATCTGCATAGTCGTAATAAAAGGCGGTAGGCTCATATTGCTTTTCGGCGGCCAAGGCACGAGCCGTCACCAAGGCACGGCGCACCCACAGCTCCGTCTGCGGTTGCGTGTTGCCTATAAGCTCACGCACCATGGCATCTGCCGCAACGGCATTACCGCGCGTTATCAAAGCTTGGGCCAACACCCACTCTGCCTCGCGCCTCAAAGCCGCATCCTTAATCCACGCCAAGCTTTCGGCGCGGGTATCCACCGCCTTCAACAACACGGCATCGGCAGCGGACGGCACCTGCATAAAATGGCGCAGGTTATCCACCGCTTGGCGGTTTACGGAAGCCGCCACCTCGCCGGAGGCAACACCCTCTGCATAACCGCGCTCTATACCGGCACGATATGTTGCATATTCAATACCCAACAAGGTAACAAAGCCCAAACCGATTGCGATATACTTCACAATCGGCCGAAGAACCAAGCGCTCTTCCGAGGGCTGCGTTGGCGACGACTCCGGCTCAGATTCCATCCGAACAGGTATTGCTACGGGTCGGTATGCGGAAATCAGGCAGACACCTGATTCAGATTAAACGCAGCATGAACCACGCGGGCAGCCATCTCGATATCGCCGGCATCCACTGTTGTGGTAATGCGAATCTCGGAGGTAGCAATCATGCCCGTTTGGATACCGGCATCTGCCAAGGTTTGGAACACGGTAGCCGCCACACCGGGGTTGGAGCGCATGCCTACACCCACAACGGAGAGTTTAGCCAAACCGGCTTCCGTCTCGAGCTTGGCAGAGGCACCCAACTGCGGCAACACGCTCTTGAGCGCAGCTTGGGCTGCACCCAAATCGCTCATATTCATCGTAAAGGACTGGCGAGCCTGGCCATCATGAGCCGTGTTAGCCACAATCATGTCCACGTTAATTTCTGCCTTAGCCAAGGCAGAGAGAATAAGGGCAGTATATGCCACCGGAGCCGTGATACCGGATACGGTTACACGAGCCTGATTACGTTCGATTGAGACGCCGCGTACAACGAGCGACTCCATTGCGGAATTTTCTTCTTGCACAATAGTACCGGGGTTAGAATTCATAGAATTGCGTACTTCAAACACTACGCCGTATTTTTTAGCAAACTCTACAGAGCGAGCCTGCATCACTTTAGAGCCGCTGGAGGCCATCTCCAGCATCTCTTCGTATGAAAGAACAGGAATCTTGCGCGCATCTTTCACTACGCGCGGATCACAGGTGTAAACGCCGTCCACATCGGTGTAGATTTGGCATAAATCTGCCTTAACAGCCGCTGCCATGGCTATGGCCGAGAGGTCCGACCCACCGCGCCCGAGCGTATGAATGGTGCCGTCCTTGGTAACACCTTGGAAACCGGCGCACACCACAATACACCCCTCTGCGAGTGCTTGCAACACCTTTTCGGGGGAGATGCTGTCGATACGGCCGCGCGTATGGTTGCCATAGGTGCAAATACCGGCTTGCGCCCCGGTAAAGCTGCGAGCCTTATAGCCCATATCGGTAATGGCCATGCACAGCAAAGCGATGGATTGCTGCTCGCCGGTAGCCAAAAGCATATCGAGCTCGCGCTCGGGCGGGTTATCCATCACCTCGTGAGCCAAGGCAATCAATTTATCCGTCACCCCGCTCATGGCAGAGATGACGGCCACCACCTTGTTACCGGCCTGTTGGGTTTCTATCAAGCGGCGCGCAACGTTGCGTATGCGGTCTATCGTGCCCACGGAGGAGCCACCATATTTCTGTACGATGAGTGCCATAAAATTATCAGTCGTTAAAAGTTTCTATACGGAATACGGCAGGATGCGGGTCAATGAACTCGTGCCCTATCAACTCTCGCAACACATACTTGAGGCGTACCCACTTGCAGGCATGCACCATAAAGACCAAGTGGTTGCGGCGCACGCCGTTCTCGTCCACAGATTCATTTGTGGACGTTGTGGCGGAAATATCTACATCGTACTTCGCAAACTTGGCAGCAATGGCTGCAATAACTCCCGGGCGGTCCTGCACGCGAAAACGCACATAATAGGGTGTAACCGTTTCTCCCATGGGCATAATGCTCAGCTCCTTGGTATAGGGCTGAAAACCGGTGTGGTAGCCATTCAGGCGGCATTCCCGCATAGCCAACACCACATCCCCGATAACGGCACTGGCTGTGGGGTTTTTGCCGGCACCACGGCCGTAAAAAATGGATTCTCCCACTATATCGCCCTTCACGGCAATGGCGTTGAACACACCATCCACCTTCGACAACAAATATTCCTTGGGCACAAAACTGGGCTGCACACGCAGCTCCAACTCATCCGTCTTGGCATGGTGCTTAATCACTACCAGCAATTTGATAGTAAAGCCCAGTTGCTCGGCAAACTTAAAGTCCACGCTCTCCACACGCTCGATGCCATACACGGCAATCTTCTCGGGGTTAAGCGGGGTACCGTAGGCCAGCATCGCCAAAATAAGTGCTTTATGCCCGGCATCCCAGCCGTTGATATCAAAAGTGGGGTCCGCCTCTGCAAAACCAAGCTGCTGAGCCTCCTCCAGCGCATCGCGGAAGGTCATTCCCTTCTCTTTCATGCTGGTGAGGATGTAATTGCTTGTACCGTTGATAATACCGGCAATATACTCCACCTTATTGCAAATAAGGGAGTTTTGCAAACTCTGCACAATGGGTATACCCCCACCGCAAGAGGCCTCAAAGTAAAGCGGAGTCCCCTTATCGGCAGACAACTTAAAAAGCTCGCTACCATACGCCGCAAGTACAGCCT
>SUVM01000041.1 GCA_015062015.1 Akkermansiaceae bacterium
GGGGGTGCCCGGGTTGAGCAAATCGGTAAAGGTGCAGGTTTCGGTGCGTTTGCCGGCCCAATCGATAGCGTTGGCCGGTATATTGATGGCCGTGGTGGCGGGGGAGTCCGGGTCCAGGTTGCAGATAGCTAATAGGACAGAGCGTGCGTGGCGGTTGCGGCGCAGGAAGGCATACATGCGGTGGCCGGAGGCGGGGTCGTTTTCTCTTTTACCAAAGCCGGGTGTTTCTTTATTGGCCCAGTTGAGGCCGTAGAATTCTCCGGCGGTTAAGGCCGGGTGTTGCAGGAGGGGGAGCAGGGTGCAGATAAAGTTGCGCAAGTCGATTTCCTGCGGCAGCAGGCGGGCACCGTCGTATGCGCCGTTGTTGGTCCAGCGTTGCAGGCGGGGCAGGTTGGTGTAGTCAAAGATGGAGGTGCGGCCATTGTCTCCGCCGAATCCGCCGGGGCCTTCTGCCTGTTCTGCCGTTTCCTGCCCGTTGTAAAAGAGCACGGGACCTGCGGAAGATGCGTAATGGGCCACCATGAGCGCGCGCGCAGCTGCTTGCCCTTTGCCGCCCCAATAGCGGGGGGAGGCCAGGCGCGGCTCATCGTGGTTTTCCAAGTATCGTACGCCGCTGCGGAACATGGGTGCCTCGTTACGGTTGTGTAAATCCATATCGTTGGCCCAGGTGCTGCCTTCAAAAATAGCGCGTGCTCCGTTGTAAGCGGCACTGTCGTATACGCCGTTAAAACCGCAGTTGAGCAGGTTTTCGGCGGCATCTCCGGTGCAGAGCTTCATGTGGTCGTTGTAGGCCTCTGCCATAAAGAAGACCGCTTCGTCTCGCAAGCGTGCATTGCAGATAGCCCATTTCCAGAACGGGAGGGGTACCATGTGCGCCATGTCGCAACGGAACCCGCCTACCCCCAGCTTTTGCCAATAGGCCAGTATGTCGTCCACCAGTCGCCAAGTGCGTGGTACGGCATCGTCTGCAGCAAAAATGCCGGGTAAGTGGTGTGTTACATGCGGCCCGTGGCGGTAGTCTGTGCCGTAGTTGAGCTTGATGGTTTCGTACCAATCGTAGGCGGAGGGGGACCAAGTGGCGGCGTTGTTGCCGGTAACACGGCCGCAGCCGTGCTCTGCCGCGAACTCGCCTTGCGGCATCATCATGCGGTGGTCGCTGTGTTGCGGGTCCAGGTAGTAAAAGGAATTATCCCATGCAAAGAATGTTCCTTTGTTGTCTGCCTCCCCAAAGTTCGGCTTGCCGGTAATGGTGGTTTTGTAGCAGCGCGAGACGTGGTTGGGTATAAAGTCGATAATGGGTACCATGCCGTGGTTGCGGCAACGTTGCAAAAGCTCGCAGAACTCTTCTAAGCGTTTGGCGGGAGTGGTGGCAAGATCCGGGTCTACGTCATAATAATCAGTCACGGCGTAGGGGCTGCCGGCAATACCTTTTACCACGCAGGCGGGGTTTGCCGGTAAGACGTCGTGTGCGGTTTGGGTGGCGTGCCGCAAGATGCCGGTTAACCATATGTGGGTAATACCCATGCGGGCAATGGCAGCCAATGCGGTATCCGTTATGGCGGCAAAGGTGCCGCACCCGTTTTGTTCTTTGCTACCCCATGGTACCCCCCCTTCGGTAAAGTTGGAGAAGTGGCGGACAAACAGTTGATAGATGACCGGTCTCATGCTGCTATTATATTAGCATAGCCCCGCAGTGTTTCGCAAGCGGTAAATGCGGGTTTTTAGTGTAACAGGCGTTTGGCTCCGGGGATGTTGAGGCGGCGGGATTCTGCCGCATAGCCGAAGGAGCCTTCGTCCGCTTGGTTTTCGTTTTCGCGGTAGTGGCGTTTTTCTTTGCCGAAGTAGCGCATGTAATGGACAATGCCTTCGCCAATGGCCTCCGCATAGCGGCGGGCTGTGGCATCGTTGGCTAAGTAGGCTGCATGGTTGCGGTTGTTGAGGAACGCGCACTCAATAACAGCGGCGGGTATGCCGGAGTCATCGCAGGCGTTCATCCATCCGGCAGAGCGGTCTGCATCTTTGCTGCGTACGGTGACGGCGCAGCCTTTGCCGCCGTTGGGCATGCCTTTGTTTAATATGCTGTGCTCCAGCGTGCGCGCTAAGGTTTGGCCTAAGCGCTGCCCATTGTGTTTATTGCAGATAATGAGGGAAGGGGAGGGGCCGTTTGTCCACCCGCCGGAGCTGTTGTGGTGTAGAAAGACGGCACAGTCCGCCTTGCGGGCAATGGCGTAGTCTGCACTCACCATGCCGCCTGCTACGCGGTCTGCGTGGTAGCGAGAGGGGTAGCGCGTGGGGGTGCCGTCCGGCCGGTTGAGTTGCACAACGTTTGCCCGGCGGGCATAGCTTGCCAGCGGTTCTTCTTGCGGGGCATAACCTCGGTTGGTAACAATGCAGCGGTAGCCTGCATCTTCTATCACCTTTTTAGTGTAGTATACATATTGGTACCACCATGTGCATTCCGTAAGTTTTTTGCCGTTTACCGGCCCGGGGGAAGATGCGCCGTCGCCGCTGATAGAGTGGCCTATATCCAGCACTACGAGACCGTTGCCGACACCGTTTTGGCTTGCGGTGGAGCCAACTTGTGTGCAACTTGTTTGCAGTAGCATGGCTAAAATGCACCAGATGATAAGGAGCTGCTTCATACAGTGGCTCACTATAGTGGGCAAAGGGGGCAGAGTCAAGCGCAAATTGAGGCTGCAGAAGTTAGCGCACCGTTTCTGCCCCCTCCGTAAAGGTAAAAGCGTTGCGGTGCCAATCTACCTGTGGTTTAGCATGGGGGGGTAAATGGATTTCCACGATGTCGAAACGCGTGGGTATGGGCTCCGGCGCGTGCAGAATTCGCAGCCAATTATTCAGCCCGTGGCGCAAAAGCCTGCGTTTGGTGGCATCAACAGCTCGCATGGGTGCACCGCTGCGGGTGCCGGTGCTGCTTTTTACTTCTACGGCTACCAAGGTGTCTGCATCTCGGCACACGAGGTCGAGCTCGCCGCGTTTCCCCCATTTAAAATTGTGCCGCAGCACCTTTAGCCCCTGTGCTCGCAGGTACGATGCCGCCACCAATTCCGCATACGCGCCGGTGTAGGCGGGCTTGGGCACGGTGTTACACCCCCAAGGGCAATTCCATTTGTGCAACAGGCGCAAATGTGCGGCGATGGTGTATCGTAATTCCATGGGTGCGGATGGCTTCTAAGTGTGCTTTTGTGCCGTAGCCGGCATGCCGCTCGAACCCGTATTGCGGGTATTGCTTTGCCAGCTCGGTCATGTAGTGGTCTCGCGTTACCTTGGCTAAAATGCTGGCAGCTGCAATGCTAAGGCTGCGTGCATCTCCCTTTACCATGTTTTGCGAGGGGAGGGGGAACCCGGGGACGGCCAAACCGTCTATCAGGCAAAAATCCGCCACGGGGGTTAGCCCCTGTGCGGCACGAGCCATGGCAAGGTGAGTGGCGCGCAAGATGTTGAGCTTGTCAATTTCCTGTACGCTTGCCTCTGCTACGCATTTGATAACGCTGTTATCTGCCATCAGGTGGCGGTATAAGGTTTCGCGCTTGGCGGCTGTCAGTTTCTTGGAGTCGGTAAGCCCGGGTAAACTGTACCCTTGCGGTAAAATAACGGCTGCTGCCACTACCGGCCCGGCCAGCGGGCCGCGCCCCGCTTCGTCTATGCCGCATACATGGCGGTACCCGGCGGCATAGGCGGCAGCCTCTGCCTGCATGTCCGGGGTTGGCGGAATCTCTACCTCTACCTTCCTACTTTTTTTCATGAGATGCGGTGGTTTTGGGGGTGCTCTGTGGTATTCGGGTGCGAATCGGCTCCGGCAACGGTTCTTTTTCTTTTAATTGGTGCAGCAGCTCGATATCTTGCAGGTAGCGGCTCAGCGGGGTGTCCGGTCCGGTGTCTTCTTTGCGCAGCATTTGTAAAACTTCTCGGTATGTGGCAAAGCTGCCCTGTGTGGGGGAGGCCCCCAAGTGGGTGATTTCATACCAATCCAAATAATCACGGGCGCGAATGGAGGTGGTGATGTAAGCCTCTCTCAATTCGCGGATAGGACCTAAGATTTGCTGCACATCGTCTGCGCTTTTGCCATTCAGCAGCTCGGATACAACGTGCTGGTATTCCCGGATAATCGGCTGGTACCCGGGGAACGCGTGGATGCTCAGCTCGGCTAATCGCTCCATCAGCGGTTTCATCTGTGTGCGCCAATCGGGTACTTCCAAAAGGGCGTAGGCGTTGTCTAAGCTGATGGGGCGAGAGGTGCGCGTCTCTTGGTCGTATTGCAGAATGGTGATGGCTTCTCGCAATTGTTGCTCTGTTTCCACCGGGGTAAGCATTTCCGTTGCCGGCATGTCTGCCATGGCGGCCAGTTGCAGGGCCCACCAGCGGTTGAACATGTTTTTTTCTATCCCCAGTTCATGGAAGTGAGAGGCAATAATTTCCACAGGTGCGCCATCCGTTAAGATGGATTCTGCCACCAGTTCTCGCAGTTGCGCCTGCCCTCCTTCCCGGGTGACTAAGCACATCATGAGCACCCCGCAGGAGACCTCGTACATCTCCCTCGTGGCGGCATCCAAACGAGAGGCGTTCTCTATGGACACAATATCCTCCGGAGACATCATTTCCGCCTTCTCAAATAACTTGCGGTACATTCTGCGGTCTGCCTTGCCGCTCTTCCATAAAATGGCCTGTTGTACACCCGTTACTAACCACTCCGGCACTTTAACGCTCTCGGGCAGAGCATCCGGCCGCACCTCTCTCAGGGCTCGCTCGTATAGCAACATGGTGATGATGGCATTGCTGAGCCGCTCTACATCGATGCCGCCACCCGGGTAGATGCGTATTTGGAAGTTGGGCTCGTTGCCGATGATGGAGATGCGTGTGCGGATGGGGCGTGCTACGGCTTTATCCGTCGATTGCCCGATGAGGCGTATGGATATGGTGTATTTGAAGTCGTCCTGAAAACCGAACAGGGAGTTAACCCGCCCGCGAATTTCATCTGCTTTGGTGGCGATAGCCCCCATGCGTAGCGAGTCTCCGCCGCTGACGGAAAACATGCGCGACTGCGATACCACATGCTCATCCGGCTCTTTGTTTTGTTGCGCTTGCCGCAGCTCTTGCGCTGTGGGTAAAATTGACTCGGCCTGTTGCGCCGTAAGCGTCATCCCGGCACAACAAATGCAGCCCCATATCTGTGCAAAGCTTCTCATCCGTATGCCCCTATGTTACCAAACTCTTGCCCCGCTTGGCAATATAAATCTTGCCCCCCCACGCAAATGCGTACCTCACCCACTGCAGATAAACGCACTTTTCCCAAAAGAATGAACAGAAAGTATGCTGTGTCCTAAATCTAGGCGACAGCATACTCTCATAGTGTCGTCTTTCGGGAATCTACGTTTTATGCAAAACATGAAAACAGTAAAATCAAGAAATCTGAAATAACAGAAAAATAGCAGTCGAAAATCGGGTGCTTGCCGACCGGCAGCCTTTGATGTAGGTTGCGGGGGGAGGGGGTAGTTGGGGGGGCTTTATTATTGCGCCAAGGCAGAGAGCAATTTGCCGTGGATGCCGCCGAAGCCGCCGTTGCTCATCACCAGCAGCACATCGCCGGGGTGGACGCGGGCGATAACGTGAGCTACGATGTTGTCTACATCCGTACCCAGGTAACATTCTGTCCCCAGGGCGGTGATGTCTGCGCAGAGTTTGGCTTCGTCCAGACGGTCCTGAGGGGCAACGCGTTTGTGGTTTTCTACGGGGGAGAGTACGGCGAAGTCTGCTGTTGCAAGTGCCTCTGCCAGTTCTTGTTGGAAGATGTTGCGGATGGTGGTGTTGCTGCGCGGGTCGAACAATACCCAGAGCCTGCCCTTGGGGAATCTTTGCCGCAGGCCTGCCACGGCTTGTTTAATGGCAGTGGGGTGGTGGGCGAAGTCATCTACCACGGTGACACTGTGTACGGTGCCGCGAACTTCTTGGCGGCGTGCCACGCCTTCGAAGCTGTTTAAGGAATGGCGAATTTGCTCCGGTTCCAGCCCTGCGTATCGGGCGGCACAGGTGGCCATGGCTGCGTTGCGCACGTTAAAGTCGCCCACCATCGGGACGTAGTAGTTTTCCCCGTCTAAACAGAAGGCTGAGCCATCCGTGTGGTGCTCAATGTCGGTGATGCGTACATCGGCATTCTCCGCCATGCCGACGGTAACAATTTTGACCATGCGCAGCTCTTGGGCAGCATGGGCTTGTACGTCTGTACAATTGGGGCAGTCTGCGTTGATAAACACAACGCCGTCTTTGGGTACAACACGCAGCAGACGCTTGAACGAGAGCTTGATTTCTTCCACATTGGCGTAGATATCTGCGTGGTCCATCTCAATATTATTTATGATGACGGCCTTGGGAAGATAGTGCAGGAATTTGGAGCGTTTGTCGAAGAAGGCTGTATCGTATTCATCGCCCTCCAGTACGCAGTAGTCGGAGTCTGTAAAGTTGCCGCCTCTGCCCAGGTTGCGGGCAATGCCGCCAATCATGAAGCTGGGGTCGAGCCCGTTGTCTTTGAAAATCCATGCCAGCATGGAGGAGGTGGTGGTTTTACCATGCGTGCCGGTGACCACGAAGTTTTTTTTGCCCCACAAGAAAAACTCTTTCATGGTTTCGGGCAAGCTCATGTAGCGCAGGTTTTTCTCCAGCACGGCTTCCACCTCGGCATTGCCTCGGCTCATGGCGTTGCCGATTACGATTAAATCTGCACTGTCGGGGATGTTTTCCGGTTTATAGCCACGGAAGATTTCGATGCCTTCACTTTCCAGAAAGGTGGACATGGGGGGGTATACATTGGCATCTGTGCCGGAGACGGTGTAACCTTTGCGAGCCATGGCAGAGGCTACCGCCCCCATGGCGGTACCGCAGATTCCGAGGAAGTGAACGTGTTTCATGATTGATGACGTGCAGGAGAGGGTGTAGAGATTATAACAAATCTCTGCGTTTGGCAAGTGTTTTTTGTGACTGTCTTGAGCGGAGGGCGGTAACAGGGGGCTTATACTCGGCGGGTAATGTATTGTTCTCTCAGGTAGTGCAGGAGTTCGATGCGGCCGTTTCCGAGGATGGGCTCGCGGTTGAGGCTTAATCCGCAGGCAGCGGCTACGGCCATTTCCTCATCTGTGGCGGCGGGGTCTCGCACGGGGATGGCCTCTGCCGCTAAGCGCGGGAGTTGTTTGAGGTAGTCGCTTCTGCTTTCCAGATGCACTTGTACGCCGAGTCCTTCCAAGCTACGCGTCATCCATGGGCGGATGTTGGCGGTGCTCAACCGTATGTCGCACCCGGCTTTCAGGGCGGCCATCAGGGCGATGGAGAGCTCGGTATCGGGCGTTTCTGTTTCGGCTCGTAGGCAAATGCGGCAGGGCAGGTAGTGCAGGGTTGTTTGTTCTGCCGGGTCGGGGGAGAGGCGGTGCGAGATACCGAACTCGTTTTCCCACCAGTATGAGAGCGAGTCTGCCGCAGTGGTGAGTCGCATGGTTTCGTCCGGGGTGAGTTTGAGGGTTACAATCTCCCAAGGCGCGAAGGCGATGTTGCGTTGTTTGCCGCGGCGTTGCGGGCGTGCATTTTCTTTCCATCTGCGTAGGTGGATGAGGTAGTTAGCACTGCCGGGGAGAATGCGATGGGCGTTTTGGTAGGGGGCGGCAAAGCCGTACGGCAAGATGGCCGGGCGGTTATTGGGGCAGCAGTTGATGCCCAGGTTGGTGGCATCTGCCAAGGCTTGTTGCCAAGCCGCAATTTCTTCTTCGTTTTGAGAATAGATAATGGCGGCACTGCCGGTGTTGAACCTGCGTTGCAGGGCAAAAGCCTCGTCTGCGCTTTCCACTCTCATGAGTGCCAAAACGGGTAGTTTATGGATGCTGCGCAGCAAGGGGCTGCCTACCTGTACCCCGGTGCGGATGCCCGGGGTGTACAGGAGCGAGTCCGGCTCTGGTGCCTCGGGTTTCAGCAGCCAGGTTTCTCCGCTTGCCGGGTATTGCAGGTGGTTGAGTTCTTCTTTGCTCAGCGGTGCTGCTAATGGTCCCAAGTTTGCGCCTTGTCGCCAGCCCGGTTCGGCACGCAGGGACGATACGGCATCTTTGAGAGAGTTAATGAAGAGTTGGTTGTCGTAAGTGCCGGCATGAACCAGCAGAACATGCGGGCATGTGGGGCATTGGCCGGAGCGGCGGAACGCGCTTTCTGCGATGTCTTGTACGAGTTGTTGCCAATTGCCCGAGGCACTCAGGTACACTGTGGCAAAGCCATTGTGCCGATGGCAGACTTTGGCGGTTGGTGCTTTTTCCTGAATGTCGCTCGTTTTGTAGGCACCGCCGCCGGAGATGATGCCTTTAACGCAGGCCCCTGTCAGGAGTTTGAGGGCAATTTCGTTATCGGGGCAGGGGATAAATTGGAAGTGTGGGCTGCGGAACCCGATTTTTTCTGCAATTTTGTTGAGTTTGCTGCCTAAGAGTACGTTGCTGGCTGCCGGTTTGTAGATAATGCAGTTGCCGGTGATAATGGCAGCGGCAATGCCGTAGATGGCATCTGCCAAGGGATGAACACCCCCGGGGGCTACCACAATGACCCCGAGGGGGGATGCCGCAGTGCCGTCTTTCATGCCGTCTTGTTCTGCGCACAAATCAAAATAATAACAAGCCTCTGTGGCGCACAGTATCTCGTGCTCTGCATCTTGGTAGGTAAAACCGGCATCTTTTACCAAAATAGCGGCCAGCTCTGCCCGGTTGTTTTGGAGCTCTTTGGCTAAACGGTGTAATTGGGTAAGGCGCTCCTGCTCTGTGGTGGTTGCAGGGTGAGCTGCCGCGTGCTCTGCCAGTGCCAGTACGGTGTTGACGCTATCGTAGTCTGCCCCCGTAAAGCGGTAATCCTCCATGCCGTGTACGGTGAGGGAGCGGCGTATGCAGGTGAGCGGCGTTGTGGTTTCTTTACCGTTGATGTATAGGGGGATGTGGCAGGGCTGCTGCTCCCTTGCCGCCTCTGCCGCTGCGTAGAATGCCGCCGTATGGACCGGGTTTGTTAAATGCCCCAGTGTACCGGGGATAAAGCCGGAGATGGCTTTGGGCGGGTCTGCCGGCACTTCTTCGCGCCCGCTTAGCGAGGCGAGGTATTGTTGGCGCATGCGGGTCCACCCCATGGAGTCGGACTCCGGGGCGTAGCCGTTTGTCAGGTAGCCGTCCGGGCGAGACAATTCGTTAATAAGCTCTGCCAAATAGCCCTCAAAATCACCGGTTTCGGACTTTTCGGATTCCAACCCGGCGGTGAGGGTGACGTTGGCACCTTCCTTGGCCAGCACTCGCGCCAGATGGTTGCCCAAACCGGCGCGGAAAACGAAGTGCGGCAAGCCGGGGCGGCCGCATCTCCCCCAATCTAACAAGCTGTAACAAATGTCGAAGGGATGGTGGGTGCCGATAACCGGGCAAATGGCTTTCAAATCTGTGCTGATGGCGGTGTGTACCAGTTGTTTGAAACGGGCATCCGTGGCGGCTTTTGTGGCAGCGGCAGAGTGCTCTGCCCCATACTTAAAGGCGCAAAGGCGTTCTGCGTCGAGGTGAGAGCCTTTTACGATAAGGACTTTGAGCGGTTGAGCACCGTTGCTGAGCCTATCGCTCGCCCATTCCGTCAAGCGGCGCAATATTTCCGGGGCTTGTTGCAGGTAGGCCGGCAGCTCCAGCATGATGTTGGCGCGGTAAAAGTCTTTATGGCGCATGGCGCGCATAAAGCCGTCCACAATGACGGGGAGTTGCTCGGAGGTGCCGGTTTCGATAATAAGCGGGGCGGCCAGCCCGCCGCTCATGGAAAGTTTGATGATGGCACTGAGCTTTTGTGCCACATGTTCTGCCCCGTCATCCGGTGCGTATAGGCTGATTTGCGGGCATAAACGCCAAGGTTGGATGCTCAACCCGACTCCGTTTTGGCGGGATTGGATGCGCTCCAGATTCTGTTTATATAAATCTGCTGTTTTGTTGCCGAATACGGTGGGTGACAGCGGCGAGAGGGCCAACCCTATTTTATCTTTGGCGAAATCGCGCACTTTTTTATCCACCTTTTCCATTTGGATAGGCAGGGTCAGCTCGCTGAAGGTGGAGCGAAAGATGCGCCGTATCTCGTTGATGGCCGCATTTTGCATGAGGCGTGGTGCCATGGTGGCTGCTTTGAAGCGCAACCTGGCCATGGTGGAAAAGATGGTGGGGATACCCCCGAACTCTGCCAGCAATTTGCGCAGATTGTCGCATTGAACGGCATCGTTGTTGCCTTGCAATACGTTTTCGATGAGGGATTTGAGGAAGTTGCGGTTCTTTCCGTCCGTTGTCAGTTTGCTGAGGGCGGCAAGAACGGTGCGTTCGTCGGAGGAGAGTTTTTTGACGGCTTCATCGCGGAGCTTTTCGGCAAGATCCGCAGAGCGTTGGGCCACGGTGCGGTCGTCCCACCGGCGGTCTTTGGCTTCCTTGAGTAATGCGCTGATGTTTAAATCTCCCATAATGCGAACTTATTTTAGTGTGTATCTTGGGGGCTGACAAGTTAAATATGTGTATTGTTGCCAAGATGTCAGTTTTTAATCTTGTCCCAGATAATTTGTCTGCCTGCAATTTCGGAGATGATTTCTTGGGCTGCTTTTTCTGCTGTTTGCTCATCAACGCCGGTTCCTCCCCCCCAATAGGAGCCCACTTGCAGGTATGCCCAACTTTGTGATTTCCCTTTTACCATTCTGTCCCATATGTCCAGGAAGGTACGGCTCCAATGGCTGTGGCAAAGCCTGTCGTTACCGATGAAAAAGTAATAGTGAACATGCTTTAATGAGGCTTCCTCGGTGTTGGCCGTCAGGGTGAAGGATTTGATTTCCTTGCAGGTGATTTCTCTCGGTTTGTCGGCTCCCGGTGGGGTGACTTGCAGGACGACGTCCCGGATGCGGAGCCCTTGGTGCCCTTGGGCGGGCAAGCAGCGCTCCGGGCGGTGGATGGAGTTATTCAAATCTTGCCCGGAGTAGACGATGGATACCGAAACGGTGGGGCCGTGCGCCTCCGGTTTGTTGCCGAAGGTTGGCATGTTGAGTCTTCTGTATAGGCCTTTGCTGAAGATGGTGTCTTTAGCAAGGATTTGCCGTTCTCTTTCGCTTTCTGCGTTTTTTGCCCTACCCAGCCGGGGATTTCTGTGCCTACCGGTATGTCCGGGCTGATAGCCGCCGGTTGCAGTGCTGCATTGCCGGACTCCAGCATGGCTAAACTTAGAACCGACGCCAACACCAAGACCGGCAGAAAGGTTAAAAGGCATTTTTTCAGATTCATTGTGCGTCTCCTTCCTCTTGTTGTGGGGTGCTTTGGTGTTTACGGATGCTTACTTTGCGTTTTTTTATTAACGGTATCTCCCCGGCTAAGCAGCTATAGAGAATGGTTAAGCCGATGAGTGTTGCCGGAAAGAAGAACAGCAGCCCGGACCAATCATGCCATGCTTTGCCGGCAAATGCCGGGCTTATGTACTCTGCGCATACAAAGATGCTGGTGACGCGTATCGCATTGCCGATAACGGCTAATGGCAGTGCGCTCAATGCCAATAGTACGCGCTTCCACATGGCTAAGTGGTCTGCCAAATACCCCCATGCTACGGATATCATGAGCAGAGCCATCAGAGAGCGGATGCCCGAGCAGCCCCCGGCAATGTTGAAGGAATCCCAATCTCCTGTTACGGAACAAAGGGTTGTGCCAACTAACCGTGTTTCGATACCGAAGATGCCGGCCCCCCAGTGCGCGGCTTCGGCAGAGAACTGTTGCATGCCTGTGGTAGCTTGTTGCACCCCGGGTATGTAGATGCCTATCCAGAAAAACAGGAAGGGGAATGCACATTTGCGTGCCACTTTGCCGCCCCAATAATACCAAACGCAACCCAACAGCAAAATCGGGAATGCGGCTGCACCCAAACGCGGTTGCTGAGAGCGTACGGTCGCCAGCACCAAAATACACCCCAGTAAAATGAACCATAAGCCATGCAGGCTTTGGCGGATTTCTATTCCTTTCATCTTTTTAGCGGCATGCCACGTCATGTAGCCGCAAAGCAGCGGTATGAGAAAGCCGTGTTGCATGTCGCTGTTGTCGTCTTGCCATATGCCGAACAGCCAATCAAAGATGCTGGCTCGTCTCCCTTCCCAGCAGGGGAAGTAAAGGAAAAATAAAACTGTTATTGTTACATAAATGGCTATAGGGACCCAATTTGTTAACGGTAAGCCTAATAGATATTTTTGTTGTGATTTTTCCATCGTCGGCCGGTAAAAAAAATGTGTTCTCGCGTGCTTTTAGTATTGATATTTTTGCAAAAATGTCAAGAATAGACCTACGCTCACCTCATTTCTTATACATGAAAATTATCAGCGGAACCGCACATCCCCAGTTAGCCAAAGACATTGCCAAAGAGATGGGTCTCCCTCTTTGCGATGCCACAGTAAATGCTTTCCCCGATGGTGAAAGTTTTGTTCAAATCAACGAGTCCATACGCGGCGAAGACGTGTTTATTGTGCAGCCAACCTGCCCGCCCACGAACCACAATTTGATGGAGCTGCTTGTTATGGTAGATGCCGTGCGCCGAGCAAGTGCCAGCCGCATTACAGCTGTTATGCCGTTCTACGGTTATGCGCGTCAGGATCGTAAAGATAAACCCAGAGTGCCCATTACCTCTAAATTGGTGGCTAACTTGCTTACCGCTGCCGGTGTTAACCGCGTGTTGACGATGGATTTGCATGCCGCACAGATTCAGGGCTTCTTCGAAATCCCCGTTGATCACCTCTACTCCTTGCCGGTGCTTATTAAGCACCTGCGCGAGCATTATGTGCAGGATATCAATAATTTGGTGGTTGTTTCCCCCGATATCGGCGGTGTGAAAACAGCTAAAACCTATGCCAACATTCTTGGTACACAATTGGCTATTGTTGCTAAGCAGCGTATCTCTGCCACAGAGGTGGATGCCCATGCCCTTATCGGAGACGTTGCCGGTAAGGATGTTTTGTTGGTAGATGATATGACGGAGTCCGGCGGTACACTTTGCGCTGCTGCCACTATCTTAAAGAAGCATGGTGCTGCTCGTATTTTTGCCGGTGTATCCCATGCCGTGCTTAACGAAAAAGCTTGCGCTCGCTTGGCTGCAAGCCCGATAGAACGTTTGCTCACCTCCGATTCCGTGCCCATGGCTTGCGGTGTGGAGGGGGTGGATACCGTGAGCATTGCTCCGCTGTTTGCTCATGCTATTGCTAATATTCACAACAATTCATCCGTTACCCATCTCTTCGAGGTAGGGTGCTGATGCCAGTTTTCTCTTTACAGTATGCCTGCGCGTCCGTTGGTTGATGCGCAGGCGTATTTTTTTATTTGTACATAGCGGGCAGGATATGTTATAATGCGCCCATGAGTAGACC
Organism: Akkermansiaceae bacterium; assembly: GCA_015062015.1. GTDB lineage: Bacteria > Verrucomicrobiota > Verrucomicrobiia > Verrucomicrobiales > Akkermansiaceae > Akkermansia. The sequence continues at coordinate 13,412 of SUVM01000041.1, forward strand.
TAATGGCGTTGCGCCCAGATTGGCGGAGAGTATACCCGGCATGTTCATTGCCGGGGTGTTATGTCTATTGTGGTTGGTGTCGATGCCGGTGGTGGATGGCCAAGCTTTCACATTTATGCCTGTGGGGTGGGGGGTGTTGGCAGCTGTAGTGTTGTTTATTGCTTATGTGGCTTTTGGGTATAAAATTGTTCGTTTTTCGGCCACTGCTTGGTTTACAGTTGCAGTAGCGGCTTATTTTGTTTATTGTTGCAGGGTTAGCCCGGCTCCGGTATCGGGATGGATGGAAGAAAGCTTGGTGTTGGGGGGTATTGCCTTCTATTTGTTCGGTTTTTATGCGGCTCAGGCAAGCGGTAATCGTGCTGTATGTATAACCTTGTGGGTGGCTGTTTTGGCAAATGTAGCCGCATGGTGGTTGTTGCAGGACCACACATTCAGTATCCGCTCTCTGGGGCGAGCGGAAGTAACGCTCAGCGGGCCGAATACCCGTAATGTGAACTTGCTGGTCTATAAAAACTTTGCCGGGCTTGCGTTTGTATTATTCGGTATGTTGCTGATTTGGCGTGCCGTGTGGCAGAAACGCCATTGGATATGGCGGCTTACATCTGCCGGTATAGGTATAGTGGGTGTATTGTATTCTTTTTTGTGCGATACGCGTATACCGTACGTCATGTTGCCTGTTTTGCTTTTGTTGGGTGCATTGTTGTGGGGAGTGATGCGTATTTTCAACGGAAAAGAGGTAAAAGGGCGTCACATTGTATGCTTGGTGATTGTCGGCGTGGCCGGTATCTGTTTGCTGGTGGATTTGTTTTTGGGGCACCAAATCTTCAGCATGGTCAACGAGGAAGATACGCATATTCGCTCGTTGATTTGGAGCGAGGCATGGCGTTACATAGCAGATGCCCCGCCGTGTGGTTATGGCTCTGCATCTGCGCAATGGGTGATTTCCGCCACTTACCCGTCCGGGGCTTTGCCGAATTATATCCACAACGAGTACATCCAAGTATGGCTGGATTACGGTATCGTTGGTGCCGTGTTGCTGTTGTTGGTGTTTGTGCTCCATGTGGGGCGGGGAATTTGTGTTTTGGCATCGGAGCACGTTACGGAGGCGCGGCGCAGCGGTGCGGCTTTGGCTATTTTATGTGTTGTAGGGTTGGCTTTGCCTGCGGTGTCGGATTATGTGTGGCACAGGTGCTCTTTTGTGTGTATCACAGCATTTGCGTTTGGGGTGCTGGCCTCTCCGTTCCCTCGGCGGCGTATACGCTTGTTCGATTTCCGGTACTGGGATTCATCATCTGCCGATAAGCTGCAACCGGTGAAGGCAGAAACAGGAGTAGGGAAAGTGTGCGTGTTGTTTGTGTTATTCTCTTTGGCCGGTTTTTTAGTAGCTTTGTGTCTTAAATTAACCCCGGGGTGGCAACGCAATATGGAATACGACTGTATGGTTCAGCAGGGGGCTACTGTTGCAGAACGCAGGGCTTTTATCTCAGAATCCATTGAGCTGTATCCGGATTCTCGCCTGATGGATCATTATGCTGCATTGGCTGTTGGTATGGATGATTGGGCGGCTTATGAATCTGCGCTGGAGCGTACATTGGCATACAACCCGCAGCAAATATTTACGGCAGCTATGTTGGCAGATGCCAAGGGGCGTTTGGGTAAGTTTGAAGAAGCGGAGCAAATCTTTCGGCAGTATTATCCCGGTGACGGACCGGATAATACAAACCTCTACCGTTGGGCTATGCATTATGCCACTAATTTGATGGCCCTGGCTCAGCGGCGTTCGGCAGAGGGAGAGCCGGCAATTGCTTTGTCGATGCTGGAGCACGCAGATAGCGTTTTCAAATCCGGCCCCAAGCCGGCGGAATTTCCTCCCGGTCGTTTTCATCCTTTGCTGGGTCGTTGGGTGAGCGGTGCCAACCCTCAACGACGGGCTTTTGTGAAAAATTGCCGCGAAGATATTAAGATTTTGCGCGCCATCGGTATCCGCCCCGATCATTCGTGGATGGCTCCTATGCAGCCCGGCGGAAAACCGGCTCTTTATTCCCGATATCGCCCCGCAGAAAAATGATTTTTTGCTTTCGCTTGGCTTTTTCTTTTCGCTTTGCAGAAAAAAATATGCCCTTGCAGCGTTTTCTGCTTGCAATAGTGAAAAAAAAGTGCAATATAGAGGAAATCCGCTTTGCGGCATAGACTTTACTGACTGTTATGAGTACACCTCCTCCGCCCCCTTCGCCTGTTCGCCCCGGAGCTCCTGCAGCTCCGGCAGCTCCTATGCCCCCGCGTCCGGCAGCCCCCGCCGCACCTGCTGCACCCATGCCGCCGCGCCCGGCAGCCCCTGCCGCACCTGCTGCTCCTATGCCGCCGCGCCCGGCAGCCCCCGCCGCACCTGCTGCACCCATGCCGCCGCGCCCGGCAGCCCCCGCCGCACCTGCGGCACCCGCAGCTCCTATGCCGCCGCGTCCGGCAGCCCCCGCCGCACCTGCTGCACCTGCAGCTCCTATGCCGCCGCGGGGGCTGCCGGACGCG
>SUVM01000042.1 GCA_015062015.1 Akkermansiaceae bacterium
CGCCGTAGTACCTTCCGCATCGCTGATGCCGCAGAGCCCGGGTTTGTTGTTTACCAATGCCGGCATGAACCAATTTGTGCCGTATTTCCTGGGGGTATGGACACCGCCGTGGAAACCGGCACGCGCCACGGATACGCAAAAGTGCATACGCGCCGGCGGCAAACATAACGACTTGGAGGATGTGGGGCAAGACAGCTACCACCACACCATGTTTGAGATGCTGGGCAACTGGTCTTTCGGCGATTATTTCAAGAAAGAGGCCATTGCATGGGCATGGGAGCTGGTGGTAGAGCGCTGGGGATTCCCGGCAGAGCGATTGTATGCCACCGTATATTGCCCGGACAAGAGCAAGGGCGACCCGGGCGAGTTTGACCAAGAGGCATGGGACACTTGGGCACCCTTATTTGCCGCCAAGGGGCTGGACCCCAAGGTGCATATTGTCAACGGCGGGGTGAAAGACAACTTCTGGATGATGGGCGAGACCGGCCCCTGCGGCCCCTGCTCCGAGCTGCATGTGGACCTCACCCCCGAGGGCAAGACAGAGGGCTGCCTCGTCAACAAAGACAGCGACAAGTGCATCGAAATCTGGAACCTCGTGTTCATTCAATACAATGCGGAGAGCGACGGCAGCTTCCGCAACCTGCCGGCCTGCCATGTAGATACCGGTATGGGCTTTGAGCGTGCCTGCGCCATGATGCAATGCACCAACGGCTTTACGGATTTCTCCCGCCGTGTTTCCAATTACAGCACAGATGTGTTCCGCCCGCTGTTCCGCAAGATTGAGGAAATCTCCGGCCGCAGCTATGTGGACATTTACCCGCAGGATGCCACAGAAGCCAACGCCGACACCCTCAAAGAGAGCATCGCTTTCCGTGTGATTGCGGACCACATCCGCACGCTGAGTTTCTCTATTGCAGACGGCATTTTGCCCGGCAACAACGGCCGCAACTATGTGTTGCGCCGCATTTTACGCCGTGCCGTGCGCTACGGTCGCACCCTGGGGCTGGAAAAACCGTTCCTCTCTCAACTGGTGGATACGTTGACGGCAGAGATGGGGCGCGTGTTCCCCGAATTAGTGGGGCGTGCCGCTACCATAAAAGAAGTGCTGCTGCGAGAAGAAACCAGCTTTAACGAGACGCTGGACCGCGGGTTGGAGCTGTTTGACAAAGAAGTGGCAGCCACCGGGAAGGTGAGCGGAGATTTTGCCTTTAAACTGTACGACACCTACGGATTCCCCATCGACCTGACGGCACTCATGGCTCGGGAGCGTGGGCTGAGCGTAGATACCGAGCGCTTCGAGACCCTCATGGAAGAACAGCGCCAACGAGCCAAAGCCGCCCAAAAGAAGCAGGTAGTGCGCGCTCTGGACCTTAAAACAGAACAAGTGACCACCTTCACCGGTTATACGGAGGATACCACCACCGCCACTGTTACCGAGGTGCACGAGGCCGAGGGCATGCTCTTTATCATTACCGACAAAACCCCGTTCTATGCCGAGATGGGCGGCCAGCTGAGCGATGGCGGCACCCTCTCTTTAGGGGGCGACAGTGCCCCTGTGCTGGGTGTACAGCAAATAGGCCAAGCACGGGCGCACCTCATCTCCGTGGCAGATGGTGTTACCCCTGCCGTGGGCGACACGGTAGAGCTGCATTTGGATACGGAGCGCCGCCGCGCGCTGGAGGCTCACCACAGTGCCACGCACTTGTTGCATAAGGCTTTGCGTACCTTAGTAAGCGAGGATATTGCCCAGCAGGGCTCTCTGGTGGATGCGGACCGCCTGCGTTTCGACGTAAACAGTGCCCCCATCTCCAAGCAAGACCTGCGCCGCGTAGAAGAGCTTGTCAACCAATGGGTGGCAGAGGACCTGCCCGTGCTCTGCAAAGAGTACCCCATGACCGAAATTAAGAAACACCCCGAGATTTGCCAATTCTTTGGAGACAAGTACGGCGATGTTGTGCGTTTGGTACAGGTGGGCGGCGAGCAAGACGGCTTCAACGGCGTATCCATGGAGCTTTGCGGCGGCACCCATGCTGCCTCTACCGGCAAGGTTGGCTTCTTTAAGATTAAGAGCGAAGGGGCCATTGCCAGCGGCGTGCGCCGTATTGAGGCCGCCGTAGGGCAAGCCGGCTTGGATGCCGTTAAAGAAATGATTGCCGCCCGCATGCCCGAGGGTAAGGAAATGCTCGACAAGCTCTCTCTGGCCAACAGCAAACTGGCCGCCTTGGGGCAACCCACGGTTGCTATGCCGACCAACGATTCTCAGCCGGCCAAAAAAGCCGTACAGTCTCGCGATATCCGCGTGGTAAACGCCCTGCTGGATGAGTATTACGCCTATTGCGATGCACTGAAAGAAGCCGCCTTGGAGGCCGATAAACGCCTCAAAAAAGCCCAAAGTGCCGCAGCGGCATCCACGGCAGATGCCTTGCTGAACGAGCAACTCACCAGTACCAATCTGGTGCTGGAGGCAGAGGGCGGCAACGACTTACTTACAGAACTGTTCAACGGCTTGCGCAAGCGTCACTTCGCGGGTGCAGCCTTCCTCATCGTCAATGACGGTGCAGCGCTCGGCCTCGGCGCCTATTGCGGCGAGGCGGCTCAGGCTGCCGGCAAGAAAGCCGGCGACCTTATCCGCAACCTTGCCCCCTTGGTGGGCGGTAAAGGCGGCGGCAAGGCAGATATGGCTCGCGGCTCCGGCAAAGACCTTGCCGGTAAAGCAGCCCTTATAGCAGAAGCTCAAAAAGCACTTGCCTAACGTTACATCCACTTACACCTCTATACACACACCAATATGTCTAAACAACAACAGCCGCCCGTTTACCCGGACGAACCCCAAATCCCCATTCTCCCCAACATGCTCACGGCAGGTAACCTGCTGTGCGGCTTCTTTGCCATCCTGACTATTTACCAGGGCATGTATGTGCACGCAGCCAACAATGCCGCAGCCGCAGCCATAGAGAGCTACCGCACTGCTACCTACCTTATTTTTGCGGCGTGCGCGTTCGACCTGTTGGATGGCCGCGTAGCCCGCATGTGCAAGGCAGACGGTCCCTTCGGTCGAGAGTTCGACTCCATTGCAGACGTTGTTTCCTTTGGCATAGCGCCGTCCCTTCTGTTAGTAAGCGGCGTGCTGCACGAGCTGGGCACCATTGGTTGGGGAATTGCGGTATTATACATGCTTTGTGCATCCCTGCGTTTGGCCCGTTTCAACTGCATGGCAGCCGCCCCCAAAAAGCCCAACCAGAGCATGGACTTTGTGGGGCTGCCCGTACCCATGGCTGCCGGTGCCGTTGTGAGTACGTTCTATTTGGTGAGCTACTTTGCCGGGCAGGGCACGGTAATCCCCACTGCGTGGCAATATATCATGGCTGCCGGTATGGCCATAGTCTCCCTGCTGATGATGAGCCGTGTTATTTACCCGAGCTTCAAGCATGTGAATTTTGAGAAAAAAGGCACGGCTATGGCCATTCTCTTAGCCGCCATTGCAGTGCTTCTCTTCATCCACAACCCCGAGGTGGCACCTGCCATCGTCTTTCTGTGCTACCTGCTTTACGGGCTTATCATACGCCCCTTCCTTACCCGCCGTATGCGCCGCATTCTGGAGGTTAAGGACGACGACGATGATGAAACCGCCGACCAAGCGTAACCGCATCCTCATCTTCTTCTACCGCTACGGGGCCTTCACGGCCCCGTTTTTCATTTACATTACCCAACTGCTAAAATGAAAAAAAACGGCATATCGCAGAAGTTTTAACTTGCAGAGGGCGGCAAACTTATCCATAATAAGCACGTTCTGATTTTTTTTGTGAACGAAACACAAATCCGCTACATCTTACCCATATCCCCCCACACACATTTTGCCATGAAACCCACACTTTTAACCGCATTTACCGTTGCCGGCTTAGGTATGATACCTGCAACAACGGCACAAGAGGCGGCAGCCTCTGCCCCGCAGGAACAACAAGCAGCCCCGCAAGAGGCGGAGTTGTTAAACGCTGACATTACCATTTACGGCTACCCGGAAACCCTTTGCCAAGGCGAACAAATCCTGCTGGACTTTGCCACCCCCATGGTGCCGGAGGATGCTCTCTCCACTGCCCAAACAGCCGGCTATTACCGGCTCTATTACAGCGATAACGGGCAAGAGGTGCCGTGCAAAGCCGAATGGTTGTCTGCCTCGGCGCTCAAAATCACCATAACAGAAGAGACGCGCCGCCTGAGCTACATCACCGTAGCCGTTCCGGAGGGCGTAAAGGATGCCGAGGGTAAAGCCTACAAAGCCATTTCAGAGCAACGCTGCTCTTGCCGAGGGATAAAGATATACAGCACGTCGTCTTATGTGGATAGCGATGTCATCTTCATCGGCTCTCGCAATGCAGAAGATGACGAGCTGCTGGAGCAAAAGCTGCAAGAAGCCTATTTCCAATACGCAGGCACAACATTCTCGCCCAACATCCGTCAGGCCACGGTACAAGATGCCCTCAACCACTGGGCAGCGTATGAAAATGCGTTTGAGGACGACATGCCGCGCGATGAAGAAGATAAAATGAAGGCACTACCGGCAGATACCCCCTTGCCGCACACCTGGATTTGCGACATACCGTTCACACCGCACCCGGAAAACACGCTCTCGCTTGTGTTGCCTCAAACCTATACCAATTACAGTGCCGAAAAGTACGAAGACGACACCATTTACAACAAACGCGGCAGCTCGGCAGGCTACTCTCTGCAAAATACCTGCCAAGGTATGAGCGAGTTTGAGGTCTGTTTAAATTTTTACAGCCCGGCAGAATGGACCACCACGGAAGACTTGGTAAAGCAGCTCTCTTGGGAGGTGTTGGACTACCGCCACAACGATACCCGCAAAGCCTTGGTATGGAAGAACGGGGCCCTGCGCACCAACATACGGGGGGTAGATATTTGCCTGACGCCGGATGAAGAACAAATGCAGCAGTTGGCCCAAGAGGTCACCACAGATGCCGGCCGCAAGGTGCGCGTGGTACGCTCCCTGATTTTCAAGGCCGAAACCGGCGGCAGCAACGCACCGTACCTCAACCTTTATGTCTCCGGCGATTACCAAGGCATCTACGAAAAGTGCAGCCCGACACACCAAGAAGTCCGCACCCGCCTGAAACCGTCCGTTCCATATATTTTCAGCGATGTAAGCAACGGGCAAATGATGCGCAACGGCTCCACCACCATCAATTGCTCCTACGAAAACATTACCAACGGCAAGGCCACCCTCTACCGTATCGACTCATCCGCCGAAAACGTGGCGGCTCTGCTCAACGCCTATGCCACCTGGTACCGGGAAGCCAACGTCTCCGGCATATCCGACGAGCAGCTCGAAGAGCTGAACAATACGCCCACCCACCGCATCAACCGCATGCGCGTTGTGCCTACAGAGTTTTTACCCGGCGTGCTGGAGCAAAAGGAAGTGCCCCTGGAAAAGATGCGCGGCGAAACTCAACTGAACTTGGCAGAGCAATTCGGCACGGCGCGTGCCTCCGGGTTCTATTTTGTGAATATCGAGGGGCGCTCCATCCGCAAAGATGACTACGGGGCCCCTGTGGTGAACCAAGGGTTGGTGCAGGTAACCAACCTCGGCCTGCTGTGGAAGCTCAACGGCCGCCGTATTTTTGCCTGGGGTTACCACCTGTCCGACGGTACGGAAGTAGCGCAGGCAACCTTGCGTATGCTGGATTCCAAGGGCAAAATACTGGCAGAAACCCCTGTGACCCAAGGTATTGCACAGGCGGATTTCCCGGCGCAAACACGCTTCCTGCAGCTCTGCACGCAAGATGACAGCGTGATGATTACCTACGATCCGAGCAGCGATGAATATGAGGCTAACGGCAACTACCTCGAGTCTTGCCTGCAAAACATCGGCACCCCGCTCAACGAGCTACCGCAGGCTCTTATTTACCTGTTTGCGGATCGCTCTCTGTACCGCCCGGGAGAACAAGCCCATATTAAAGGCATGGTGCGTTGGGTGTGCAACAACGAGCTGAGCACCGCCAAAATAGCCTCCATCCGTGCCACGGTGTTCTGCAACGGTAAAAAAGTGACAGAGCAAACCATCAAGCCGGAGGCAGACGGCCACTTCTCCATGGACTATACCCCCACCCATGTTGGCTCCCACGACGTCAACTTCTCCATCACCTACGAGGGGGATGACAACCAAACCAGCCCCGACTTCGCGGTGCTGAAACGCTACAATGCCAAGCCCGATGACTGGTACCCCCAAAATTACCTTATCACCCCCTCTCGCGAAGCGAACATATACCTCATGGTAGAGGAGTTCCGCCGCAACGAATTCGAAATCCGAAGCACGCTGGAGACGGATTGGAAAGAAAAAACCGTCAATATTGCCGCCAAAGCCACCAACTTTACCTCCACCCCGGTAGCCGGGGGTGATGTGGAGTGGAACCTGCGCGTCTACCGCAAGAATTTCTACCCGCAACAGTGGAAGGATTTTTACTTTGGCGACTACCGAGAGCCCTACAGCACGCTGTCGCGTTTCTATGCCTACTATATGGATGACACCTCCCGGGGAGAAAAATACCTCTACTCCGACCACGAGACAGCCACCTTGGACGACAACGGTTGCGGCAGCAAATGCTTCTCCCTCCCGCAGACGGACGACATCCTAATGGGCCGCATCTCCATTACCGCTTCGGCCTGTATTACCAACGGCAACCAACAAAGCATTACCAGTGTTAAGGAAACCCTGCTCGACCCCTGCGAGGTTTACACCGGCATTAAAACGGCAGACAGAATTGTACGCGCCGGCGAAGCACTGCCGGTAGAGGTTGTAGCCGTTAAACCGGACGGCAGCGCATGGGACGGCGCAGCACTGCAAGGTACCATTACAGTAAAGCGCACCTCTTACCGCGTGTACCGCTATGGGTCGGCGGCGGCAACCTCCATCCACAATGCAGAGGATACCGAAACCGTGCAAGAGATACCCGTAAGCTTTGGTGCAGAGCCCATTAAAGCGGAGCTCCCCGTGGACAAAGCCGGCCAATACACCATTACCGTCAGCTGCACGGATACGGCAGGCAACACCACGGCCTCTGCCATTACCCACTATGTGTGGGGAGACAACGAATCCCCCTGGTACTACCGCCAAGGCTCATCGCTGAGCCTGGTGCCCGATAAAGACATGTACCGCGCCGGAGACACGGCCAATATTCTGGTGCAAACCCCGGTAGATGCCGAAGTGCTGGTTACTCTGGAGCGCGGCCAAGTAATACGCCACTACAAACGTACCATCACGGTAAATAACCCCGTTATTCAGGTACCGGTAGAGGCCGGCGACGCCCCGGTTGTTTATGCAGGTGTCTCTATCATCCAAAGTGCCGAGGATCGCCCCAAGAGCGGCAAACCCCTCATCAAAATGGGGGTATGCGCCCTCCATGTGGAGAAAGAGGACAAAGTGCTGAGCATTGACCTGCAAGCCCCGGAGGAGCACTTGCTGCCGCAAGATACCTGCACCGTCTCCGGCTGCGTAAGAGATGCGGCAGGCAACCCGGTAGCCAATGCCCACGTCACCCTGTTTGCAGAAGATGAAGGTACCTTGCAGGTACGCGGCTATACGTTACCCACGCCGCAACGTTTCTTCTACAGCGAGAGAGGCCGCTTCCGGGATGTGAGGACATACTCTGCACTCGGGCAGTTGATTAGCGACTCGATGGAGGAGCGCACATTGGGCAATAAAGGCGTATTCATCGGCGGCGGAGACGGTGCCGGCTCTGCCTCCTCTGCCACCTCCGACGAAGAGGCACAATACCTGCGCCGCAACTTCAACCCGTGCGCCCTGTGGCTCAGCAGTGTGCAGACAGACGAAAACGGCTGCTTCAGCGTCTCTTACAACAACCCGGATACCCTTACCCGCTACCGCCTGATGGCCGTAGCCGCTACGGAAGACCGGTTCGGCTCTGCCAAAACAGCCTACCACGTCACCAAACCCATTATGCTGGAGCCCGTGGCCCCGCTGAGCGCAGCAGAGGGAGATATTCTGCACATGCCCGTCACCGTCAGCATGCTGCCGGAGCACTTACCCCAAGCGGCAAACGGCAGCCCGGTGGAGTGGAAGGTAAGCCTAAGCGGCACCAATGTAAGCCTCCCCGAAGCAGAAAAAACCGTCTCTCTTAGCGGCAACAAGCCCGTTACCGTCACTTTCCCCATCCATGTGGGTGATGCCGGCACGGCAGAGCTGCAATGGAAAGTGCAAGCGGCATCTCCCGCAGCGGCGGGCACCTTAGCACGCTGTACTGATGCCGTACAGCTGGATTTCCCCGTTATCCCGCCCACCCCGTTCTTGAGAGAGCGCCTGCACCACACCTTAAAGGTAGGCCAAACCGCCTCGCTGAAAGATTGGCTTACGGTAAACTACCGCGCAGGCAGCCCGGTAAACCTCACCATCTCCACCTCTCCGTTTAACGGTCTGTTCTACTACATGGAGTACCTGATACAGTACCCCTACGGTTGCAGCGAGCAGTTGAGCTCTGCGGTGATTCCGTGGATTTTGATGGACGAGCTTAACGAGGCGCTCGGCATTACACTGCCGCACGCCCAAAAACGTATGGAAGTGCTCCACCGCACCTTCCAGCGCCTCAACAACGACCGCCGCCTTACATGGGGCTCTTTCAAATACTGGGACGGCTCTGAAGAACGCAGCGACTTCTCGCCCTATGTGGTGCTGGTACACAAGCTGGCACAGGAGAAACAGCTGGACCTACCCGGTTGCGGTACTTGGGATTTACGCCAACACTACTCTGCCTTGGAGCGCGAGATTCTGCCCGTTGACCCCATCGAACAAAACCTTAAAAAATTAGCAGAAAACCAAGACCCCAAACCCTACACGGTAACGCCGGATCTGCTCTCCCTGTATGTGCTTACCTCTGCCAATGCCTTGTCGGAAGACATGTGGGTGGCATGCGCCGACCGCATGGAGTACCTTAAAGACCCCAGTGCTACCGAAATGTGGATGCTGGCCGTATGTGCCCGCCTGCGCAACAACAGCAAAGCCGCAGAGTACCGCAACCAAGCTCTGGCGTTGGAGAAAAACCCCCAAGCGCGCACATGGGGCTCTTACCACCTGCCGCCCATAGAGGTGCTGCGCATTCTCTATGCCATTGCAGATGCCCCCAACGCCCCGGAAACCACCGAAGCCCTGTTCCGGTATCTGGACAACGGCATCTCAGAGTACTCCACCTGGCGCAATGCCTGGGCCACCATTGCGGTGCACGAGTATCTTAAGGCCACCAAGCTCCAAAACAAGCGCGCCATTGTCAATGGCCGGCAGGTAGACACCAAAAACCCGCTCTGCCTGCATACCACCACCGATTGTGCGGACTCCTTCTCCACACAGCAAAACACCGTCTACGTCAACGGCTATGCAGAGGGCCATATGGCAACGCCCCAATCGGTGCGGACTATCGACCAAGGCCTGCGTGTTACCCGCAGGTACGAAAAACTCATGCCCGACGGCAGCTGGGTACCTACCGCCACCTTTGAGGTGGGAGATGTGGTGAAGGTGCACATTAAGATTGCCGCCGGCGACTCCCCGGCAACCGACAACCTGCGCTACTTAGTGGTAGAAGACCGCTTACCCGCCGCGTTCGAGGCCGTTAACCCCGAGCTCAGCTCGCAAGCCCTGCCCGCGGGGTTGGACGAAGAGCAAACCCGCGACTGGTGGCACTACAGCACCTGCATTGACAATAAGGAGTTCCTGAAAGACCGCGTGCGCTTCTTTGCCTCCTATCTTTACGGCAAAGAGATGGAGGCCACCTATGTGGCACGCGTGCTGCGCCGTGGCAAAGTAACAGCCCCGGCTGCCAAGGCAGAGCTTATGTACCGCCCGGAGGTACGCGGCCTGAGCATTCCGCAACAATTCGAGGTTAAGTAATGGCCGCAACCGCCACATCTGCCGCCACGCCGCCACCGGTAAAACGCCGGTGGCGGCGCCGCCTGCTCCTGCTGTGCGGCGGTTTGGTACTTGCCGCTATTGCTTTGTGGTATTTGCTGCCGTTGTGTATATCCGCCCCGGGGCTGCCTGCCGCACAAGACACCCGCGTATGGGACCGCAACGGCAAACTGCTGGGGCTTATACCCGGGGAAGACGGCTACCGCCACCAAAGCCTCACCAAGCTCCCATACGAGCTGGCGCGCTGCCTGGTGGCAGCAGAGGACGGCCGGTTTTTCCGCCACGGCGGTGTGGACTTACTTTCCGCCGCACGCGCTGCCTACAACCGCATGCGCGGTACCTCGCTCTCCGGGGCATCCACACTTACCATGCAGCTGGCCAAACTGTGTGCCACCCCGGCAGAGCGCACTTACTCCGTAAAGTTGAGAGAAGCCCTGCAAGCCCGCGCGCTGGAGTACCGCTACAGCAAAGAAGAAATTTTGCTTGCCTACATCAACACGGCAGATTTCGGCAACCAATGCCGAGGCGCAGAGGCCGCCGCGCTCTTTTACTTCGGTAAACATGCAGAGGAGCTTGCCACCCACGAGGCAGCTTTGCTGGCAGCCTTGGTGCGCGCCCCCTCGCGCCTGGACCCCATCCGCCACCCGCAGGCAGCCCTCACCCGCCGTAATTGTATATTAGAAAAACTGGGGGAAAGCACTGCTGCCCCCTTAGGTGTTAAAGCCCACCGCCTGAATGCCCCCACCTACATCTGCCGCACCCCGGGGCAACTTACTATAGATGCCGATTTGCAACAAGACATTGCCGCCATTGCGCTGCAAGAGCTCCGCCACCTGCACCGCAACAATGTTTCGCAAGCTGCCGTTGTGGTGATAGACAACCGCAACGGCGAGCTACTGGCCTGCATACCGGCGGCAGACCCCGCCAGCCCGCGCGGCGGCAAGCTGAACGGCGCAGGGTTGCCCCGCAGCGCGGGCTCCACCCTTAAACCCTTTGTCTATTTACAAGCATTTGGCCACGGTGCCTGGCCCGGCACCGTTATGGCAGATGTACCCACCCTGTACCGCAGCGAGGACGGCACACGCGCCCCGGGCAACTACAATGACAAATACTTAGGCCCCATCACCATACGGCAAGCTCTGGGCTGCTCTCAAAACATCCCGGCCATGGAGGCTCTCAACCACTACGGTAATGAAAACGCCTTGCTTAACCTTTTGCGTGGGTTGGGGCTGCACCTGCAAGGCAACAAAAAAGAATACGGGCTGGGCCTGGCCATAGGCAATGCGCATGTTACCCTGCTGCAACTCGCCCACGCCTACAGCACCTTGGCACGCGGTGGCAGCAAACTGCCGTTAGCCACCACCTTGCCGCACCCGCAAGCCACCCCCACCCCCATGCTGGATGCCCGCCATTGCTACCAAATTGCCCATATTCTGAGCGACCAAGGCGCCCGCGCCGCCACATTCGGCGATGCCCCGCACCTGCGCTTCCCCTTCCCCTGTGCCGCTAAAACCGGCACCTCCTCCAACTACCGCGACAACTGGTGCTGCGGGTTTACCGCAGAATACACCGTGGGCGTTTGGGTAGGCAATTTTGATAACTCGCCCATGCAGCAAATCTCCGGCATAGACGGGGCAGGCCCCATCTTCCGGCGCGTGATGCTGCGCCTGCAAGACTACAACCAATCCCCCCTCAGCTTCCCCGCCAGACCAAGCGGCCTTTGCGATGTAAAAATAGATACCCGCAACGGCTGCATTGCCGGCCCCCACACCCCACGCCAATGCACCGCCACAGAACTTGCCACGGAAGAACAGCTTGCCGCCCTCCCCGCCCCGCACACAGATGCACGCGGCCGCGTCATCCTCGATGCCCGCTATGCAGATTGGTACCGTAGCTCTGCCGCACAACACCTCTACGCATTAGATGCTACCGCCCGCAGCAACCGCGCCCCTGCCATCCTTATACCCGCGCACGGCTCCTATGTAAAACCGGACCCCACCTTACCGCATGGCGGCCGTTATATCGAGCTGGTGTCCACCCTGCCCACCGCCACCTCTCATTGGGAGAGCAACACCCTTCGCATTGAAAAACGTAACGGCAAATTCTACGCCATCCTCACCCCCGGCCAACACACCATCCGCCTTATTTCCCCGCCGGACACGCAGCTCGAATCCACCTTCACCGTCTCCCCCAACTAATCCCGCCCGTTAACTAAAAAATATCAAAAATTCAAAATCCAAAATCCAAAGCATCTAAACCGTAGCGCGCGGCAGCCACAGCCATAAACACGGCGGTTTCCACACGCAGGATGATGGGGCCAAGCCCGGTGGGGATAAACCCGGCAGCTTCGCCGGCAGCGTATTCGGCGGGGGAGAAATCGCCCTCCGGCCCAACGAGCAAGACACAGGAAGCGTGGCCGGCGGCACGGCCGGATTCCATAACCTGCCGAATCGGTTGAGCATGCGGCACTATGGCACATTGCACACGCAACGCAGGCAAATCTGCACGTTGCAGGAATTGTTTGTAACTCTGCGGCTCTTCCACCACAGGCAGGCGGTTAACACCGCATTGCTTGCAGGCCTCGAGCACGGTGCGGTTCCATTTTTCCGCCTTATCGGCAGCCTCGGCGGCTTTTACACGCACAATAGTGCGCTCTGTAAGCAGGGGGATGATACGGGAAACGCCCATCTCCACCGCTTTTTGGACGATGAGGTCCATATTACTCCCCTTGGGTATGGCCAACGCCAGTGTAATGCCCGCTACAGGGGGCATGGGGGGCAGCATATGCTGCACATGCAGGGTCATAGAGCTGTGGCCGCATACCCCGGCCACCACGGCACGCGCTGCCTGCCCGGCACCGTCGAACACCTCGCAGGGGTCCCCCACGCGCAGGCGCATAACGCGCAGGGCGTGGCGGGCTTCCTCTCCCTGCACCTCGAGCACGCCGCTGCTAAAGGGGGCTTGGGGTAAATAACAACGGTGCATAGGCAAGGTGAGCGGGGGGCTTTACTTAAGGTGTTGCTGCGCCAACCCGGTGAAGGTTTTAATACCGGGATAATTATCTGCCGTAAGGGTAGCGGTGAAAGCCTCCAAAGCTTTGCGTTGGGCAGAGGTAAGCTTGGTGGGCATTTCTACCTGGAACTCCACATGCAGATCCCCCTTGCCGCCAAACTGGGTAGAGGGCATGCCCTTACCGCGAACACGCTGCACGGTGCCGCTGTTGGTACCGGGGGCAAGTTTTACCTTTACGCCGCCCTCCAACGAGGGGACGGTGACGGTGCCACCCATGATGGCATCTTGCAGGGAGATGGGAACGGTGCAGATGAGGTCCCGCCCTTCGCGGTCGAAAATGGGGTGTTTCTTAACTTCAATGAAGACGATGAGGTCGCCGTCCGGTCCGCCATGAAGACCGCAATCGCCGGCTCCGGGGACGCGCAGGCGCATTCCGGTTTCCACCCCGGCTTGAATGGGAATGGTAAATTGGTCTTTTTTCTCCACCCTACCGTCGCCCCGGCATGCGGAGCAAGGATTGGTAACTGTATGGCCTGTGCCGTGGCATGTGGGGCAAATGGTTTGCTGAATAATAAAACTGCTTTGGCGCGTCACCATACCGGAGCCATGACAGGTGGGGCAGGTTTTGACGCCGCTCTTACCGTCTGCCGAGCCATGACCGCCGCATTTTTCGCAGGGGCGTAAGTGGTCTATACGCAATTTCTTGCTGCAACCGGCGGCGGCTTCTTCCAAGGTGAGGGAGATATTGCAACGCAGGTCCTCACCGGGTTGGCTGGGGTCTGCCTTGCGGCGGCCACCGCCGAACCCGCCAAACCCACCACCCATGCCGCCAAAGAACTGGGCAAAGATATCCATGGGGTCAAAACCGGCACCACCCGGCCCCCCGGCACCGCCCATACCGCCGTTTTTGAAGGCCTCGTGGCCCATGCGATCGTATGCGGCGCGTTTATCCGGGTTGCTGAGCACCTCGTAGGCCTCGCCAACTTCTTTAAATTTTTCTTCGGCAGCTTTGTCGTCCGGGTTGCGGTCCGGGTGGTACTGCATTGCCAGCTTGCGGTATGCTTTTTTGATGGTGTTTTCGTCCGCATTGCGGTCCACACCCAGCACCTCGTAATAATCAGCCATAGTAAATAGATAGTGGGGTAAGGATTATGCTTTGTCCTCTGCGGCAGCGGCAACAATAACGTTGGCCGGGCGCAACAAACGGCCTTTGAGGTTGTAACCTTTGCGTAAGATGCGCAGGATGGTGCCTTCCGGTTGGTCGGACGGCTCGCTTTGAATGGCCTCGTGGATGTTGTGGTCGAAGGCTTGTCCAACCTCGGTGGGGATGGCCTCCACACCTTGGGAGGTAAGGAAATCCTGCAGTTGTTTTTGCACCATACTCATGCCGATGTAAATCATGGAAGAGGTATCTTTTTCGGCCATCATCATACCCATTTCAAAATTGTCTATAACAGGCAAAAGCTCTTCTAACAAGCCACGGTTGGCATAGCGGGTAAACTCCTCGCGCTCCTTAACGCAGCGCTTGCGGTAGTTGTCGTACTCTGCAGCGGTGCGCATGGCCAGCTCTCGCCATTTGGTCAGGTCGTCTGTTGCAGCCTCTGCTTCAGCAGGGTTCGATTCATCTACGGCATCGGCATACTCCTGCGTGGTCTGCTCTTTATCCTTGCAGCAACAATCGTCGGCATCGCAAGGCGTTTGCTGCTCCACATCATCGGTTTCGTTCATTTTCTCGCTCATGACTCCCATTATACTACGGGCGCGCGCGTTGTCAATGCCTGCGCAAGTCATATCGGTATTATCTCGGCACCCGAACTCTAGCAACCCATAGGGAATACGGCTCTACGGTTCGCCATCGGATTCCGGTTTTCAACACAAATTGCACGGCATTTCTCGGTTTTGTCTTGTCAATCAGCCCGTTCGTGTGCATAATGCCTTGCATGCACGATTTGATAGTTATTTGGATGGATTGGGTAAAAGCCTGGGAATACTTGGGCGTGGTGATACTGATGGCGATGGAGAGCTCCATCATCCCCGTACCGAGTGAGGTTGTGGTGCCACCGGCCGCTATCATAGCAACGCAAGAAGGCTCGGGCATGACGTTTTGGGGTGTGGTGATTGCCGGTACCGTGGGCTCTTATCTTGGCTCGGTCATTATGTATTATACTGCTTTGTGGGCCGGCAGACCTTTCATCTACAAGTTCGGCAAATACTTTTTTATGCCGAAACAC
Organism: Akkermansiaceae bacterium; assembly: GCA_015062015.1. GTDB lineage: Bacteria > Verrucomicrobiota > Verrucomicrobiia > Verrucomicrobiales > Akkermansiaceae > Akkermansia. Next base: position 15,172 of record SUVM01000042.1, read on the forward strand.
AAAGTGGAAAAGGCAGAGGAGTTTATGCGCCGATATGCCACGGGCGGTATATTCTTCTCGCGATTTCTGCCGGTAATTCGTCACCTGATATCCATACCGGCCGGCATGGCCAAGGTAAACTTTCTGAAGTTCAGTTTGGCCACCATCTCGGGCTCTGCCATTTGGTGCTGGGTGCTGGCGTGGTTCGGGTACAAAGTAGGCAAAGATAACCAAGAGCTGCTCGACTCCCCGGAGCAACTGATTGCCGCAATCAAAGCAGAGTCTCACCTTATTGTGTTAGGTGTCTTGCTGCTGGTGGGACTTTACATTATCATGAAGGTCATGACACGCCCGAAAAACGACAACAATTTGAGCGAAGACGAAGAGTAGTTTGCACCACTGAGCCCGCGATTCCACCTTTTAGCCATTTATCCGAACCATGAGGCACAGGTTTTTCTTTAGTTCCGTTATTCCGATTGTATCAGCTATCGTTTTAGGCTCTGCGTTAGCTCTTTATGTTCAACACCGCATAGGGCAACCTGCAAATCCCGCCGCCCCGGCAGCACAACCTGCCACCCCCACGGCAGAACCCGCCCCGGCAGCGCAACCTGCCACCCCTGCTGCAAAACCTGCCCCGGTAGAACAGCCCACCACCCCCGCTGCAAAACCCGCCCCGGCAGAACAGCCCA
>SUVM01000043.1 GCA_015062015.1 Akkermansiaceae bacterium
CCAGCCTTTCATTTCAAGAGCCGGTATAATGTTCATTGCAAACTCATTCTACCACAACTCTTGATGGTTGGCGCGCCTCAGTCCGTCATTCCGCGACTTTTTTGACGCAGTGCCGGATAAGCAAAGAATGGATGGAAAAAAACTTTACAGAAAAGTTTTACTTCATCTCATGGCCACCTAATGTTAACCCGTTTTGTAAAGCTCTGAAAACAAGCATTTTCTGAACCTTCCTGCAATCCGTTATGAGATATGGCGAATTTCGGGGCAATTTTCAGAAAATGGCTCCAATTTTTACAAATTGTTTATATACAATCTTTTAGTGCCGCTAAAAATCACAGTTGCAAGAAGGTTAAGATTATTTTACTCGCCAGCGGCTTGCAATGAAGTGGTTCCTGCAGGCGTCTCGGAGGAGCAACGGTTCCGCGGCTGTTGGATGCGGATAGAAACCGCTGTCTTAATGCCCGGGGGGTGGAGCAGAGCCATCTTGCAAATCGCGGAGCATGGCGGCGGCGCCTTCGTGGCCTAATGCTGCGGCAGCGCGGGCATACGCCTCTGCTTTCGGCAACGAGGGTTCTACCCCACGGCCGAAATAATAACACAAAGCCAACGCATGCAAGGCTGCGGCACGATTAAAAGGCTGCAGGGCTTGCTCTGCCGCTTGCTGCAGCAGGGGAATTGCCTGCACTGCATCCGGCGCTACGCCCACTCCCTCCAAATAACAGCCGCCCAGTAAATAAGCGGAATCCGCATTCCCGAGCTCTACACCACGTTTTAACCACGAAACGGCTTGCTCATAGTCTTTTGTCACCCCAAACTCTCCGCCAAGATAAACAACGGCAAGCTGATATGCGCTTAAACCGTCACCTTGTTGCACCGCTTGGCGCAACAAATCCATGCCTTCTTCCACGCGGTTAAACCCGTAGTCCGGAACCAGCAGCAATATGCCGGCACCCTGCAGGCACTCTTTATTACCTACGGCTACACCTTGCATGGCCAGTTCTAATGCGCGAGGATAATCCGGCGCAACCACACCGGCAATCCCCTCTGTATACGTTTTACATAAAGCATGCACGGATTTGAGATACCCCTGCTTGGCGCACTGCTCTAACAATGGGAGAGCCGCTGCGGGTTGCGGCTCGGTACCTACCCCCAATGTATAACACACTGCCACGGCATGCATGGCAGGTATGTAGCCTTGCCGGGCGGATTGTTGGTAAAGAGCAAAAGCCTTGGCTGCATCGGGGGTAACCCCCAAGCCTTGGCGATAACACTCTGCCAACTGCCATTGGGCTTGGGCGCTACCCTGCCGGGCTTGCGCGCGATAGTCTGCCACGCGTGCAGCTTCTGCCGGTGCCACGTTGTTAATATCCGCCGGCTCGGCAGCAGCCGCAGCCATGGCTACCCCCAGTAACCCAAACATGTAATTAACGCTCTTCATCATGCCTTTTTTATTCACTTATACGATTTTTTATTTTTGGGGTTGCAACAAGTGTGCTGCCTGCTGCAAAATAAGCTCCGATACCAACACGGAGCCATGTGCGGAAAGGTGGTTGGTATCTTGGTACAGAAAGCGACCGTCCTTAAGCCGAATCGGGTAACAGCCATCTTCTGCCAAAGCCGGGCAGGGGTCTATCACCATGGCTAACCCTTCTTCTTGCAAGCTGCGCAAAAAGTTGGCTTCTTGCTCCGTTTTAGCCGCAAATTGTGCCGGGGTCATGGCAGGGGGCAAGGGGTAGTCTTTACCCAAAAGATAATAGCGAGAGAAGCGCTCTACATGGTTTTCCTCGTATGGGTAGAAAGGAGAGTCGCTCACAATCACTACCTGCTTACCCATGGCTTTAAGGCGGCGGCAGGTTTCTCTCAGCCCCTGCTCTTGGTGCCAACGTGCCTGTGCAGGGGGGATGCTGCGTAAATCCCAGTCACGAATATCGGTGTCATCGAAACGCAGGTGCCAATAGGCGGAGATAACCACACAGCGGATATTCTTCTGCTCGGCCAACCAGCGCATCATGCCCTCGCCGCGTGCGCGGTCCCACTTGGAGTCCCCGCCGGACAACAACAAAAAGGTGTTCCATGCCGGTACACAAGAGTTGTTAAGGTACAAGCCGCGCAAGCCGCCGCGGTCGCTGAGCAGGCGGTCCATACCATAAAAGAGGTGCCAGGAGTGGCTGTCTCCCATCAGCACAAAACTGATGGGTTGCGTGGTGTCGTTACCAATCCCCAAGGGGGTGGAGGAAAATACATCGCTCGGGAAACAGCCCACATCGGACTCCGGCATATTGAAAGAATGCAAAGCTATGGGCATATCAAACGATTGCTCGTGCTCCGACCACGCATTAGGCAACAAATACCCCACGGGTTTATACCAGGTTACGGCAGCGGCAACCACCATCAGCAGCATGGGTATACCGGCCGTGCACCATGCCACGGCTCGCCGAGACATCCCCTTGAGCCACCCGCCGCATCGTTTTTCCACCCCCCACCACAAGGCCATCGCCAGCAATACAGATACCAAGGCCGCTGCCCATTGGTCCGCCGGGCTCATGTGGTCGAAGCTCACATACTTCCAAATCGCAAAGACCGGCCAGTGGGTAAGATACAAGGAAAACGAGATGCTACCCACCCACTGCACCGGGCGCATGCCCAGCAAAGCCCCCACCGGGCCGCTTGCCCCGTATTGTAACAACAAAATGCTACCCGCCACCGCGCAGAACGATGCCCCCGAGCCTGTACCGTACGCATAGCAACTGCCCACCACCAGCAACAAACCCAACAAGGCTGCCGCCCCACGCATAAAACGGTAGCGCGCTGGCAATACCGGCACCAATAATACCAACATGGCCGCCATGGGCTCCCACAAACGGGTAAGTACGCTGTAATACGGAGATACCACATTGCCCAACGTACGCACCGCTACCACCGCCCCTTCTATGGCCTCTCCGTATCGTAAAAACAGGTATAGTACCAAAGAGGCCAATCCTAAACACCACCACAACAGCCCGCGCATGGTTACAGACAAACGCCGCATCGCCATTGCCGCCAAGGGCAGCAAAATATAGAGCTGAATAATCAACCCGATATACCACAAATGCATCAGCGGGTTATTTTGCGTATCGGGGTTAAAATAGTCACCACTATGCGCCACATACTCGTTGCTGCCCCCCACGCAACAATACAGCACCGTTTGGGTGGCCATGTGGTACACCTCCCTCAGCAGCACAAAAGAACCACAAGCCAACACCGCCACACACAACACCAAAGCCGGCGGCCCCACGCGCCACACCTTGCGCAACAGGTAGCTGCCATAGCGCAGCTCTGCCACGCGCTCGGGGCGCAGCTCTTTGCTGAAAATGAAATAACCCGATATTACCAAAAACACATCCACCCCAAAATACCCGCACGGGCACAATGCGGCATCCAAATGGTACAATACCACCAGCACAATCGCCAAAGCCCGCAAGCCGTTAATATGGGGCATAAATACGCTGTTGCGTACCGGGGTGGCTCCATTGCTACTCATCGCAGTCTCCTCTCAGTTATCTACCTTTAGTTACCTATTAAAAATACGCCTTTAACTTCTGCGAGCCGAAGTATCTTTTTTGTGCCAAGCGGTATAAAGCCTCCATCATGCGGTCGGGGTCCGCACCGCGCTCTTGCAACACATAATGGTATATGCACTGCGGGAACAATTTGTGTGCGGTGCTCCCCAGCACATGCTCCATGCATGTCTTCAGCTCATCGGCCACGGCATCCCCCGTCTCGGCAGAATGGATGGAAACCAGCAGCTCCTCCGCACGTTTTATGGCATCTGCAAACTCATACAAAGCCGGCAAATGCAGCGTGCAATACGCCGTAACATCCACCCACTGCACCATAGGCTCCCCCTGTGCATTCTCCACATAATAGCAAAGATAATGCCGCCCGCCCTGCGGTTTATATGCCCGGTACGGGGGCACCTGCCGGCATCCATCCATCCGTGCGGCAAGGTTCTGCCACAAACTTTTATCCGTCTCCGGCATTACCCACGCCTGCTCCGGGGTAGCCGCGTTCTCTGTGCCGGGCTTTGCCTTTGCCGCCCCCATTGCCGGCATGCACAACATCATTGCCGCAACAAACATTTTCCGTATCGTTGTCATAACAAACATCTTCCTCTTACGCTCTCATTCTGCCATCTCTTCCACCTTAAATCAAGCACAAACCGGTAATGAGCCACCTTAATTTATATTTTTGTGGCTTTTCTCTCCGAGATGCCAGTGCGGAGTCGTGGGGTAGCGGTGCGACACCCGGACATGCGTAGGGCGAGTTTTTTATATTGTTCGCCTACGGTGAGCAGTGAGATTGTGGCGGCGGGTGCCGCCACAGTGGTGAAAAAAGGGGGGGGGAGGGGAACAGCCTTTTATTGCTTGTCCCGGTATAAAATCGTGCCCAATGTGGCAAGCATGGGGATGCCGGCAAGGAGCAAGGCATGCCACCCGGTGTGGGGGGCAAAAAATCCGCAACCGGGGAGCAGCAAGGCGGCTGTATCGTGATGGGTGCAGTTTAGGCCGACCAGTAGCATATTGGAAAGCAACACGATGGCCACCAAAAGCAAGCCGCCATATACCGGGCGATTGGGGTTGGAGCGCTTGCATAGCATATCTGTTAACAATAGCCCTGCCAGCAGGTAATAGACTACGGCGGCTGTTTCCGTAAAGAGGCGCACGATGTGTGTTTCCGAGTGGCCGGCGGGCTCTGTGAGGCATTGTACGCCTGTTGCAGCCAAGAGCACAAGTGCCAGAAACAGTGCAGCCGGCCCGGAGCCGTTTTGTTGCAGGTAACGCGGAACCCACGGCAGCAGGGGTTCTGCCCGGTTTCTATGGGTGGGTGCGGGTAATAGGGCATCGCTCATGCATACTGCCAGTGCAAAATATACAGAGAAGGTTAAGGTGTTCTCTACGGCGATTCGGTTGGCGTGGGGTAGTTGTGTAATGTACATGGCTACGCTGCACAGCAAGGGGAGCAGTACAAGCAGGCGCAGTGCGCGCGAGCAATTTTCCGCCGGGGCGGCATAGCAGCGGCGTGCCAGCTCCAGCAGGGCAGCTATGCTTAGTAGCGCCATGGCGGCCAGGGCTACCCAATCTTCCGCAGCCATGCGCCCCAGCAGATAACCCTGCGGATTAGGGTGCAGCAAAAGCGCCAAATTCTCTTGCACCCAGCCCCACAGTAGGGAGAGGACAAATATTAACCCTGCGATGCGAAAAATGCGGTTGAGTGGTGCTAAAAATAAGGAGACGGCACACATGACTAACCCGCATAATACAATGATGCCGTATACCACCCAGTCTTGAGCCGGGGTGGAGGGGGTAGTGTTGAGTAGGCTGATGGTGCTGTGTTGCGCTTCCATAGGCAAGGCATGCCTCCATACCAAAAACAGGCTTCCTACGGCGGCTGTTACCACAATTTGTGCGGCGGCAGACAACCACATTTGCAGGATGATGCTGCGCGAGCTCAGCGGGGTGAGCGTCAGAAAATTGGTGCCGCGCACCCCGGCATCGGCAGATACGGCAGCCCCGGCGCGGTTCGGGATGATAAACCAAAACAGCGTTACGGCAATAAAGGCCAGTTTTACCCCGGTAGAGAAATGATCGTATCCCGCAGCATCGGACACGGCATGGAATTGCACCCATAGTGCCGCTAAAAATGCCAGCCCGAGGGTAATGCAGTACGAGCGCGTGTGTAGGCTGCGGCGCAGGTCCCTCACCATGGCAGGCGGCAGATAATCAGAGAGAAATTTGTTGTTCATGTTGTTCTAGGAGGAGGGTTACAAAGCTTTCTTCTAAATTGAGTTGGTGGCGTACCAGCTCCAGCAGGTCATTTTCTTGGCAAAGTCGGCGCAGGGCGGCGGGGAGCTCGGCCTCTGTTGCGCCGGTAAAGGTGGCTTGAATGGTGCCGTCGGGCAGGGGGGTGGCGTGTTGCCAGTCCGGGTTTTGTTGCAAGTGGGCCAGTGTATGTTGCAAGGTGGCGGGTGTGGGGCGCAGTAGGTAGACAATGCCCCTGTTTTGCAGTTGGCTGAGCTCTTGGCAACTGCCGGAGTAAATGATGCGCCCTTGGTGCATGAAGATGAGCGAGTCGCACATTTCTGCCAGCTCCGAGAGGATGTGCGAGCTGATGAAGATGGTTTTGCCTTGTTGTTGCAAGGTGCGCACCAGTTGCTTGAACTCGAGGCGTGCGGCGGGGTCCAGCCCGGCTGCGGGCTCGTCCATCACCAGTAAATCCGGGTTGCCGATGAGGGTGCGTGCCAGCGATAGGCGCTGCGTTTGTCCTTTGGAGAGTTTGTTGACGTAGCGTACGCGGAGCTCTTGCAGTCCGCAAAATTGCAAAATGCGCTCTACCTCGGTCACGCGGGGGCTGCCGCAAAGACCGTGCGCGCGCGCAAAGAAGTCCAGGTAGTCGTGTACGGTGGTGTGGTCCGGCGGGTCAAAGCCGTCGGGCATCCAGCCGATGCGGCCTTTGGCTTCGCGCGGGTGGGCTACGATATCTTGCCCGTTGTAAAGGATTTCTCCGCTATCCGGCACATCCAGCGTGGTGAGCAGGCGCATGGTGGTGGTTTTGCCGGCTCCGTTGGCGCCGATAAAGCCCACAACCTGCCCGGCTTGCAGCGAAAAAGAAATGTCATCCACCGCGCGCACGGAGCCGAAGTGGCGTACTAAGTTCTTGACTGCTAAAATGGCTTGTGACATGGTTAGGGGGTAGAAAGAGTTTTTTTCAGGGATTCCGAGCCGTAAAAATCCGTTTTGCGGAAGCGTTGTAAATAAGCGTTATCTTCTTCCAAGGAAAGTCCGGCGGCATCAAATATCCGTTGCAGTGTTTCGGGCTCGCTGATGCTGTTAATTTGTTGTTCCAGTTGAGCCATGAGGCGTTTAAGTGGGGCTGCAGCGGCATCTGCCGTGGTTTTATCGTTTACGCCGTCTAACAGCGTACACAGTTGGTGCAACGTAGCAGCTAAGGCTTGCTCGGCTTCTCCTGTGTTTGCCCGGGGTGCGGGCTTTGGGGGTTCATGTTCGCGCCATGCGGTGATATCCAGATAAATTTCAATTTCGTGGAGTGCGCCGTTGTGCATCAGCTGCATGGTTTGGCATTCCAAACACCGCCCATCCGGCAGGGTTGTGCGTCTTATAAACATGCGGTGTAAGTCGTGCTCTTGGGGTAAGGAAAAGGCAAGTTCTTTCAACACCTCGGGCGAGCCTTCTGCCGCCAACACCCACGCTGTTTCTTGGGAGAGCCCGGGGCCACCTGTTACCGGGAGTTTTTTTGTACGGACGGCTTGTTGCATACAGGCCTCGTATTGGGCGGTCAGCTCCGGGGGAAGCGGCGTGGGGACCAGGTAATGATGAGGCGATGCGCCGAGGGCTTTGCCCAAAGCAACGGAGCCGTACATGTGCTCTGCATATATCCTGCGGCGGCATGCATCAATATCTTCCTTGCAGATGCCCATCTCTGCCAATACCTGCTCTATCTCCCATATTTGGGGAGCCGTCTCTTGTTGCGACAAGGTTTTCAGCTCTTGCACCAGGGCAGCTACCTCGCCGGCGGCGGCATCTGCCGTGGCGGTGTCGGACACGCTGTCGAGCAAGGTCAGAAAGCCGGCTATTTTCTTTGCCACAGGGCTTAGGGCAGCGCGGCGCTCGGCACTCAGCTCCGGTTGTTGGACCGGCGGAGTCGTGTCTTGGCAAGCCGTTACGTCGAACCACAGCATTATCTCGTACATGCCTTGGTCTGTGAATATTTCGTAGTAGTGAGCTTCATAGTCTGTGTCTCCCTCGTTGGATAATTGGGTCCATCCTTGGACTAACTCGGCTTCTTGGTTGAGGCAGTTCTCTAATAGGGGCAAAAAATCCGTCACATATCCGCTGCTGAGTTTCCAAGCTGTTTCTTGGGTAAAACCGGGGCCGCCGCTCAGGGGTAGCTTGTATTTTTGCACCGCTTCTTGTAGGCGGATGGTGTATTGCTCTTGCAGGGATTGTGGTAGGGGTACCGGGTCTTCCTGTAGGCTCTCTCCGTATAAATACGCCAACCCTTCGGAGCCGAAAAAGCCGTTTTTTTGCAGGTGCATAGCAATGGCTGTTAAGCGTTTATTGGTGTATCCGGCTTCGTGTAAGGCTCGCTCGATACGGAAGCGCTCGGCACTGTTCTGTTGTTGTTGTTCTGCCTGCCAAGCCATCAATTGGCGGGCCAGTTGGTCTGCTTCTGTTTTGTTTTGTATGTGCTCCAAGGCCTCCAATATGCGGCAAAGGCGGTCTGCCAATCTTGTTGCCGCTGCGCTTTCTTGCGGGGCGGTTGCTTCTAAGGCCGGCGGCAAAGTATCTGCCGATGCCACCGGACATAAGGTTGCCAAATAGGCAAAAATGTGGGTCGTTTTCATGGTGTGTAGTTAGATAAGGTATTGTTGTTGCGAATTGTTGTTAAATTACTTAACTTGTTCGGTAACTTGTTCGGTTAGGGGTTAACTGTTGTGTAGCAGTTGACCTTTTATGGTCAATAGGTATTTTTGCCTCGGGTGGTTGGGTTTCTCTTTATGTAATAAACGGATGATGCCGCTTGAAAGAGCGGGTTTAATGTAATTTTCGATGAATGATGGTCTGTGTTTGATGCGGCATAATTCCATCAGTTGTCGCAGAGAATAGGGCTGGGTACCCATGAAGTGAATTTTTTAAACCATCCACGGCTTGCAGGCCAATGGCCGTTTGCCAGGCGTAAAGTCGCCGGGCTACATCGGGTTCTTGTTCTTCGTGGTATTCTCCGAATTCGCTCAACATATTACGAAAATAAAGGTCGGTTATATTAGATGCAGTTTTACGGCCGGGTTACTGTTACCCAAGTGCGGGTGGGTGCGGCTAGGGTGCGGCGAATCCACGTTTGCATTTGCTCATGCGTAATGGCTCGGAGCCGTGCGGGCAGGGTGTCCGTATGGTTGGCGGGTAGCCCCAGCACGGTGTTAACAGCCATGGCTGCGCAGGATTTGGAGGCAGATTGCTCGTGGAGCAGGCGTTGGGTGAGCATGGTGGAGCGTGTGCGCTCCAGCGCATCGGCAGGCATGCCCTCTGTAGCAAGGGTTTGCAGCAGCTCCTCCAAAGCAGCGCGCGCTTGCGGCAGCATTTGCGGGGCGGTGCCTAAGTAAAAGTAAATGCATCCGGCATCTGTACCGGGTAAATCCGCTGCAGCGGCATAGTAGGCTAAGCCGCGTTTCTCCCGAATCTCGGAGAAGATGGGGCCTGCCATGTCGCGGCACCACTCGGTAAAGATGCTTTGCAGCAGCAGCTCGTCCTCTGTGGCGGTGTGGCCGGGTATGGCCAGCACCAGCACTGCTTGTTCTTTGTCGGAGTCAATGCAAAGATCCGCCGCTTTTTGCAGAGGGGTAGCCGTGCCGCAAACAGCCTCGCCCACGGGCATGGCGGCAAAGAGCTTCTCTGCCTCGGTTAACATGGCAGCGGGGTCAAAATCGCCGGTAATGACCAGTGCAGCATTGCCTGTACACATTAAGCGTGCGTGCTGCTGCACCAAGTGCTCGCGCGTGAGATTGCGTATGCTTTGCACCGTGCCGTCCGGGTGGTTGCCGTATGTGGCCTCGCCGAAACAGGCCTGCCGTACATGCCGAAATGCTAAGGAGGCGGGGTCCTCCAGAGCATCCAGCACATCTGCCTCCATATCCTCCTTGGCCATGGCCACGGCCTCTGCAGGGAAGGTGGGGTGCAGCGCGGCATCCGCCAAAATGGCCAACATGGCGGTGGCATCTTCTGCCAGCGCGCGGGTGGACATGACCAGCGTGTTATTACCGGCCGAGCAGTTTATGTAGCCGCCTAAGTTTTCTACCGCATCTGCCAATTCGGCGGCGTTGCGGGTCGTGGTGCCCTTAAGCAGGCACTCCGACAACAAGCTGTTGAGACCGGCGGTGGCAGCGGTCTCTGTACGGCAGCCGGCCACCATGGCTAAGCGGGTGTATACCATGGGCACGCGTTTGTCCACCCGCATCACAACGCGCAAACCATTGGCAAGCGTCACTTCTGTGGGGGCGGGCAAACCGTGGGTTGTGGTATCTGCAGCCGGGGCGGGGTTGCTGCCCGTGGGGTCCACACTCACCTCTACCAGCCGCTCGGAGCCAAAATAGGTAGCACAGACTCGTTGCAAATCGGCAGGGGTAACCCGCTGCAATGCCTCGGCCCATTCGGTGTCTGCCTGCAGGTTGCGAGAGCGGTGCCAGCAAATGGCCGTAAGGGCGGCCTGCCCCTGCACCGTGGCCAGAGTGCGCAGGCGTTGGGCGCGTATTTGGCGCAAGGCGCGTGCAACACCTTGTGTAAAGTCTGCCTGCGGCAAGGTGGCTACCCAGGCCAGTAGGTCGTTACGCAGGGTGTCTCGCATGTCTCGCTCCACATCTGCTTCTATCAAAAAAGCGCCTTCCCCGTGCTTGTCCGGCAATATGCTGGTGGAAACATCGTGCGCCTGTGCGGTTTCGTCGTGGAACTTCTTGTAAAGCCAAGCGGCGCGGCCATCCCCCAGCACAGATGCCAATACAGCCAGTGCGGCGGCATCCGGGTGTTGGGTGTTGGGGATACGCCATGCCAGCATCAGCGTGCTGGTGGGTTGTGCAAACTCTGTGCGGTACAGGCGGTTGCCCCATTGCCGTGGCTCGTACACCGGCACCGGGGCGGCAGCCGGTGTGGCCGGTATGGCGGCTGTTGCAGTTTCCAAATGTGCAAAAACGGCTTGCGGCTCTACATCTCCTGCAATACAGACAAAGGTATTGCCCGGGGTGTAGCGGCGCGCGTGGTAGCGCACCATGTCGGCATGGCTCAGAGCATCGAACAATTTTTGCTCGCCAATCACCGGCAGACGCTTGGGGTGCACCTTGTATAGCGTGCCCATGAGCGCACGGTACGATGCATCGCGCGGGTCGTCGTTGTACATGGCCATCTCTCGGCGTATTACCTCGCGCTCCTTTTCAAATTCATCCTCGGGGAAAGTGGGGGCAAACACCAATTGCAGCAAAATATCATTAAAGCGTTGCCAATGGGTGGCCGGACCGTCAATGTGGTACACCGTGCGGTCCGTGCTTGTGTACGCATTCCAGATGCCGCCCAGTGCTGCCACTTCTTCGTTGAGCTGTTGGGCATTCAGCTCTCTTGTGCCCTTAAACACCATGTGCTCCAGCAGGTGAGATACCCCCGCCCCGGCGTATTCCTCCTCGTGCTCTGCCCCGGTACCTACCCACACTTGTACAGATACCACCGGAAACGCCGTCTGCCGATTCACAATAACCGTCAGCCCATTCTTGCATGTATATACCTCACCTTGCATGTGCCGTATTGTAGCCTCTTTTCCCGTCCTCGGCAAGTTTATTGTGCGTTATTGGCAGGGCAATGGCATCCGGCACATAGCGCTTACTCTTTTTCTGCAAATCCCAGATAAGAGGAAAAGCCCAAAAGAAGCATGGCCATAATAAAGGAACCATGTTTGTGGTTGGTGTGGCCGGATAATTCGGCATAAACGGTATCTTGGGGGACGCTAACTTCACTATTGAGGACTGCTTTTTCGATAATGCTTGGCAAGATAAGGCATAATTGATAAAAGGCATCCGTTTGGCCTGTAACCATTTCATAGAAACGGTCAATGCTTACGCGGCGAATGCATTTGTGCTCAACGTTTGTGCCGTCTACAGTTGTTTTCCATTTGATATTTTGGGAATTTTTTGCAATGGCTTCTACAAGAAAACAGGCGCAATCATCATTTGCCAGTATTTGAGATTGCATTTTAATGTAGGTTTTGCCGGCTGCGGCAGAGTTCATGGTGTTGTGCTTGTTTTTTAATTCCACATACACCTTGTGTACTATGCTGCCATCCGGTAAGAGGACTCCCTGAGGAGCGTTCCATATAACATCCCATCCTCCTTTTGTACCGTTAGCCGGCACTTCGCATCCTGAGAAATAGCGAAAAATGTGTTGATGAAAATACCCTATATCGTTGTTGTTGGCTTTGTCTCGTTGCCGAAAAATTTCACTTTTTATCACCTCTTCCCATGAAAGATTATAGACAGTCTTATCAAAAATGAGTTTGATGGGGTCGATGATGTTTTTGTTAAACTTTTTTAAGTCGAACGGTTCGAGTTTTGCGCCGTAATGGGCAATAGTCTTCTTAACGTGTTGTGTTAAATCGGACTCGGAGATGAATTTTAACGGCCACATATGGAGTCGAGAGCTTTTTTGATTTGTATTCCAATGGCTTTGGATAATTTTACTGGAACAGCGTTACCCACTTGCTTGTATTTTTCTGATAACGTGCCACAGAAAACCCAATCGTCAGGGAAAGTTTGAATGCGCGCGTTTTCTCTGTAAGAGAATGGTCTTACTTCGAGAGGGTGGCACCGATCCGTCTGTTTCATGCCCGGGTTAGTCAGTACGGTGAGGGACGGTTCATCCAAACTAATGCGTCGTAAGATTCCGGTTCTTCCTCCTTCCATATCCCAGCATGTTTTCATGTATGCTTTAGCGATAGCGGGGTCAATGTCTCGCCAGTATCCTCCCGGCGGTACTAACGCAAAAACTTCCGCTTTGTTTTTAGAATATCTTGCGCAGTCTTGCTCCGGCGGGTTGGTGTCCAATTGTATATCCCTGAGCACCGGTTTGTTGAGACTGGGTTCCGGATATTGAAATTGGGCTTGAGCGGCTATGTCATTGCGTATACCAATGGTGATGAGTCGTTCCCTTTTTTGCGGCACATCATAGAACCACGCATTGAGTACTTGGTGATGGGTGGTGTAGCCCTCTTGCTGAAAAATGTCTAAAATTGTTTTGAAAGTCCGCCCTTTGTCATGTGATAGTAAGCCTCTCACATTTTCAAATAAGAACATTTTTGGCTGTAGTTTTCTTAAAAAGATGGCGTAATAGTAAAACATGGTGCCACGCACATCATTTAAGCCTAAACGTTTGCCGGCGTATGAGAAAGATTGGCACGGGGCTCCCCCGGACAATAAATCCAGCTCCCCTCTTTGTATGCCGAACTCTGCTTCCAAATCTCGAGTTGCCACGTTAGCGACATCTTCATGTAAAACATACCAGCCGGGTCTGTTGGTTTTAAGTGTATCGGCTGCTGCTTTGTTGAATTCGACAAGTCCAATATGGTCAAACCCTGCTTCCTCCAGCCCTAATGCTAAGCCGCCGGCACCGGCAAAAAGCTCTATGGATTGATAATTTTTGCATTGTTTGTTGTTGGTTGTTTGGGAGGATGCACAAGTAGCTGCTCTCAACAGTTGAGTAAAATATTGCTGTTGAGGTGCTTTTTCTTGCGGGGGGGTTTTTGTAAGCAAATCGGACATGTGGCGTGTGTGGGGGGGGGATTCTGCGAGTATTTCGAGAACTCGGCCGAATTTTGTTTTATGACCGATTGAGATGATAACCCGCGTAACCGGTTTTATTATATGTTTTTGGTATGGCAGTGTCAAGTTTGAAGGTTGGCCAAAATTGGAGTTTTTGTATAGGTGTATAAGTGGGAGCGGGCTTATATTGACATAGGGATGGGTTGAAGAACCACAACGCAGGGCTGATATAATAACAGATAGGGAGGGGGTGCGTCAATGCAAAACCGTACAAAAAATGCAAAATTTATGTAAATTTAAGAAATTCGGGGTTGCCAAAACGGTATTTTGGGTGTAGAATACCGCGCTTTTTTCGCTAGAGCAAAATTAATAACAACAAACAAACAGACAGATGGACCCCAATACATTATTCTGGATCGTTCCTGTTGCCTCCGTGCTTGTGTTGCTGTTTGCAGCCAAGTTCTTCTTCGATATGAAGAAGGCCGACGAAGGTAACGACCGCATGAAGGAGATTGCGGGCTATGTGCGCGAAGGCGCTATGGCCTACCTGAAGCAGCAGTACAAAGTTGTTGCCATCTTCTTCGTCATCATTGCAATCGCGTTCGGCGTCATGGCCTTCTATGGCCTGCAAAACCACATTGTACCCGTTGCCTTCCTTACCGGTGGTATTTTCTCCGGTCTTGCCGGTTTCATTGGTATGAAGACGGCTACCTACGCCTCCGGTCGTGTTGCCCAGGCTTGCCGTGATAAGGAGGACGGTCTCAACAAGGGGCTTCAGCTTGCTTTCCGCTCCGGTGCGGTGCTCGGCCTGACGGTGGTAGGCTTCGGTTTGCTTGATATCTCTGCATGGTATCTTATTTTGGAGCACACTTCTCTGCTGGGTGACTACACCGGCGTGAACAAGTTGGTACACATCACCACCGTGATGCTTACTTTCGGTATGGGTGCTTCTTTGCAGGCTCTCTTCGCCCGTGTGGGCGGTGGTATTTACACCAAGGCTGCAGACGTTGGTGCGGACCTTGTAGGTAAGACAGAGTACCACTTTAATGAGGATGATCCCCGCAACCCCGCTACGATTGCGGATAACGTGGGCGACAACGTGGGCGACGTAGCCGGTATGGGTGCGGACCTCTATGAGTCTTACGCCGGTTCTATTCTTGCCACGGCTGCTCTTGGTGCTGCCGTAGCCGCTGCCGCCGGTAGCTATGACATGGGGCTTAAGCTTGTCATGGCTCCCATGATTATCGGTGCCGTTGGTGCTATCCTTTCCATCCTCGGTGTGTACATGGTGCGCACCAAGCCCGGTGCTAACCAGAGCGAGCTCATGGCTGCACTGAATAAGGGTATTAATTTCTCCGGCGTGCTGATTGCGGCTGCTTCTGCCGGTATTCTTTATGCTCTTGATTGCCCCAATTGGCTTGGCATCTGGGGTTCTATTATGATTGGTCTTGTGGTGGGTATCGCCATCGGTAAGGTGACGGAGTACTACACCTCCTTCGAGTTCAAGCCGGTTAAGTTTATTGCAGAGAACGCCACCACCGGCCCTGCTACCGTGATTATCTCCGGTATCGGCGTGGGTATGATTTCCACCTGCTGGCCGGTGCTCTTCATTGTGCTTGGCACCATCGGCTCCTATCTTTGCGCTGCCGGTGAGTGGGCTTTCACCGCTCAAAACATGTCTGCCGGTCTCTACGGTATCGGTATTGCTGCTGTGGGTATGCTTTCCACCCTGGGTCTGACCTTGGCTACGGACGCATACGGCCCCATTTCCGACAACGCCGGCGGTAACGCCGAGATGAGCGCTTTGGGTGAGGACGTGCGCTCCCGCACCGACGCCCTCGATGCCTTGGGTAACACCACCGCCGCTACCGGTAAAGGCTTCGCCATCGGTTCTGCTGCTCTTACGGCTCTTGCCTTGCTTGCCTCTTACATCGAAGAGCTCAAGATTGCTGCCGCTCGCTTGGGCGACCAAGTTATCACCATCAGCAATTGGGGCAGCTCCGTTGGTACCGGAAATGACGTTGCCAAGATGAGCATCGCAGACTTCATGTCCAAGTTCGAGGTCACCCTCATGAACCCC
>SUVM01000044.1 GCA_015062015.1 Akkermansiaceae bacterium
GAGGGTCTTGGAGAGGTACTTGCGGTTGGGGTATACGCGGAAGTATTCGTCTGCCCAAGCGCGGGTAAACTCGGCACATTGTTCGTGGCGGGCAAAGCGGGCCTCGATTCCTTCCTCGTTGACGATGTGCTGCAACTGTTTGTCCAGTGCATACATCAGAGAGAGGCAGGGGGTGGAGGTGTATTGGTAATTCTTTTTGTCGATGAAGTCCCACAGGGTGCGAAGATCGAAGTACAGACCGCGGTTTTGTACTTGGGCCGTGCGCTCGTATGCTTTTTGGCTCATGGCGCATATGGCTAATCCCGGCGGCAGTGCCAGGGCTTTTTGGGTGGAGGTAATCAGCACATCTATGCCCAGTTTATCCGTTTCAATCTTTGAGCCCGCTGCAGACGATACCGCATCCACCAACCACACAACATCCGGGTATTTTTTCATGACCTCTGCAATTTCTTCCACCGGGTTTTGAATGCCCGAGGAGGTCTCGTTGTGTGTGACGGTAATAACATCGTACTTGCCGGTGGAAAGTGCAGCATCCACCATCTCCGGGGTGGTGGGTTCTCCCATTTCGCTGGAGAATTTGTCGGCCGGAATACCGTTGGTCTGTGCCATTTTGTACCATTTGTCGCCAAAGGCACCTACGGAGAATACGGCTGCGCGCTTAGCCGTGCAAGAGCGAATAGCACCTTCCATTAACCCCGAGCCCGAGGAGGTGGACAATAAAATACGGTTGTCGGTAAAGAGCACTTTTTGCATGTTGTCCGAAATACGCTTCTGGATTTCGGATGCTTTTTTGGAGCGATGCCCAATCATTGGCCCGCTCATTGCTGCAAGGATGTCCTCCGACACTACAGTCGGTCCGGGTATGAAAAGTTTGATAGCCATGGTAAATTTTGTTTTGAATCGCTCTCATACTATCATGTTTGTGCTTGCTTGGCGAGTATAAAAGTTGATAATGCCTTAATTTTGCAGTTTGGCGCATCGGCAAACGGCGATTTCTTGCATCGTTGACAAAGAAGAAGATTGCATCCGCTGCGGGTTTGGTGTAAAGTACGGGGTATGATGAAGTTTTTGAGCTGTTTTTCCGTTATGGTGCTCGCCTTGGGAGGCGTTACCTATGCCCAATCTCAGGCAGATGCCGAGGCCGCAAAACCCAAGCCGCAGCGCATTGTTAACCGTGTAGCAGCCGTGGTGAACGGGCGCCCCATCACATCCTCCGAGGTGCGCGCCCGTTTGGAGCCTTATGTGCGAGAGCTGATGGCTTTGTACCCCCGTGGGGGTGGCCGTTTTAACGGCGAGCTCATTAAAGCCAAAAAAACTGTGTTGGATGAGCTTATTGAGCGCGAGCTTGTACTGAGCGATTTTGAGGGGCGCGGTATGCGTGTGCCCGATACCGCTATCGAGGCAGAAATTAACCGCCGTATTTTAACCCACTATAATGGCAAGAGAGATGAGCTGCTGGAGCATTTGCGCCGCAATGGGATGACTTATAGTGAGTTCCGCGATGCCGTCCGTAAAGAATCCACCGTGGGCATGCTGAGAAACTCCCGCTTCGACCGTGATATTCCGCCCACGCCGGACGAAATTCGGGCGGAATATGCTGCCACGAAGTACGATTATCGCGATATCACCAAAGACTCCGTGCGTTACGAAAAAATGCTGCTCCCCTTCGAGACGTTTGGCGACCCTAATGAGACTTACGAGGAAAAAATGGAGCGAGCGGTGCAGTTGGTAGAGAGCATACAGCGCGGCGAAATCAGCTTTGCGGATGCCGCCATTCTGCATTCTCGAGATGAGTTTGCTGCAGAAGGCGGCCAGTGGCCGTTCCGCCGCCGTTGCGATTTGTCCGTTGATTTTGCCAACATCGTGTTTGCCGCGCCTAAGGGTAAATTGGTGGGGCCCATCCCCTCGGCCTCCGGGTTTACCATTGTGCGCGTGCAAGAGGTAAAGCGTGCAACGCCGCCCTCCCTCAAATCCGCCGGTGTTAAAGCCCGGGTGGAAGACTCCGTGCGCCGCAAGAAAACCGAGGAACGCTACCGCGAGTGGATTAAGCGCCTGCGCGACAAGGCCGTTATCCGTACCTACATTTGATGTAGCTTGTGGGCGGAAGCGTCCTGAAGCACGTTTTTGATACTCCCACTCGCGCCGATGCGTTTCTGCCGTTGAGTGGGAGTTTTTGTTGCCCGGTGAGAATAAAACCGGGTCATGAGCCGGCAAAAGAGCGGAATTTGTCTTGCTAAAAGCGGCCGGAGAGCGTATGCTGTTGCCCGTCATGAATATCCAACTTTTTAAGGAATTGTGCGAGGCAACGGGTGCACCTGCGTTTGAGTACGGCATCCGCGACTTGATTATCAAAACAATCACACCGTTGGTGGATTCCGTTACCATCGACAAAATCGGCAACGTGATTGCCGTATTAAAGGGCAAGAGCAGTGATAAAAAGGTGATGTGCGCTGCTCATATGGATGAAATCGGGTTCATTGTTCGCCATATAGACGATAACGGTTTTATCCGTATTTTGCCTTTGGGTGGTTTTGACCCTAAAACACTTACAGCCCAGCGCGTAACGGTGCATGGTACTAAGGATTTGCCCGGTTGCATGGGGGTGAAACCCATCCATGTGATGAGCCCCGAGGAACGCACGAAGATGCCCGCTGTCACCGATTATGTGGTGGATGTTGGCATGCCCAAGGAAGAGGTGGAGAAGTATGTATCCGTCGGCGACTCCATTACCCGCATCGGCGACTTGGTGGAGATGGGGGATTGCCTGAATGTGAAGAGCATAGACAACCGTGGCGGGTGCTACCTGTTGATAGAGGCTATCCGCGCCATTGTAGAGGCCGGGCAAAAACCGGATTATGATTTGTATGCAGTGTTCTCCGTGCAAGAGGAAGTAGGCTTGCGTGGTGCACAAGCTGCTACAATTCAGATTCAGCCCGATTTTTCTTTTGCGTTGGATGTAACCATCGCCTTCGACACCCCGGGCTCCGGCGCGCATGATAAATGCACGGTTTTGGGTAAAGGAACCGCCATTAAGGTATATGACGGAACGCTGATTACTGATAGCCGCATGGTGAAGTTCCAGACGGCTTTGTGCGAGGAAAAATCCATCCCCTACCAGCTGGAGCTTCTTGCTGCCGGTGGTACGGATGCCGGGGCTATGCAAAAGTTTGTGGCCGGCGGTTCTATTGCAGGTGCTGTATCCATACCTGTGCGCAACGTGCACCAGAGCATCGAGATGGCACATAAAACCGACATTCAAGCCAGTGTGGATCTGCTTGCCGCGTGCTTCACCTCCCTGAACCGCTGGGATTGGAGCTGGGAGCGCAAAGTGCGCACCCTTGCCCCGGCCGAGGAGCCTTGCGCCAAACCCGCTGCCAAAAAGCGCTGCTGCCGCAAGAAGTAATGTAGGCGGAGTGCGGATTTTTACGCGCTGTTCGGTTAGCCGTTGCCGGGCAGCGCGTTTTTGGGTGCAACCGCCGCGATAGGCGCACGGCGAAAAAAACGCCGGATTTTTTGGGGCGATTTTGCGGTAAAGAAGTGGGTGCCAACGGCGTAGATAGCAAAAGAAAAATGGAGCAAGGAAATATAATTTTTCGTAAGGCACGCGGGTGCGATGCCTCCGCGTTGAGGTTGTTGTACAACGGGATTATTGAGGCCATGGAGGCGTCTTCATCGCATGCGCAATGGCGCAAGGATGGCTATCCGACGGATGCGGATTTAGCAGCAGCAACCGCTGCCGGGGAATTGTACTTGGCCTGGTGCGGAGACGAATTGGCCGGAGCCATGGTGCTCAACCATGCCTACAACCCCGGGTACAATGCCGTGGAGTGGGGGGTGTCTTGCAGCCCGCAACAGGTGTTGTGTATTCATACGTTGGGGGTGTCTCCCCGGTACCGGCGGCAGGGCGTGGCCACGGCAATGGTGCAGTATGCTATAGAGGTAGCACGCTCTCTGGCGTGTAAAAGCTTGCGTTTGGATGTGATAGATACAAACCCGGCGGCAGATTTGTTTTATTTGCGCCAAGGCTTTTTGTTGCGCTCGACACGCCGTTTGGAGTACGATAGTGTCCGTGCGGCGTTTAACCTCTACGAGTTGGTGTTGTAATGCTTAAGGGGCAACAACCAACGGAAAATTGCCGGAGAGCGGGTACTCCGGTACATGGATAAGCTCTACGCCATACATGGCGGCAATCTCCGGGGCTTGGGAGTCTGCGTAGGCTTCCCCGTAATAAATGGTTTTGACCCCGTGTGCACAGAGCGCCTGCATGCAGGAGGTGCAGGGCATCGTGGTGCAGGCCACTATTTTGGCTTCTCCGCGTTTGAATAGGCTGCATAAATTAATCTCTGCGTGCAGCATGTATTTTTGGCGTTCGGCGCGAGAAGCCCAGAAACCCTCCGGGGCTGTAAAGCCGGGGAACAAGCCGTTGTATGCAGTGCCAATCACGCGGTTGTCTTTGTCCAATGCTGCGGCACCTACCTTGCGGTAGGGGTCCTCGGACCGCAGGGCTGCCACATGTGCTAAGGCCATAACGTATTGCGGGATGGAGAGTCGGCTCATGCCTTTATCATACAACACTTTTGCGTCATTGCAAGTGTAATACGAGGCGTGTGCCGTTTTTTTTGCTCGACACAGCCCACCCGGCTCTGCTATAAGAGCAGGGAGATGAGTAGAGATTATTACAACCCTTTGCTTGTGGTGACGGTGGCGGTACTGTTGGGCTTGCGTATGCGGGCTGCGGGAGATGCCGTGACGCTGGAGTATTGGCTGCTGACACTGTGTTTTACCGGGGTTGTGGTGGATGGTACCTTGGCATTGTGCCGTTCTCTGACGCAGCGGCCGGCGATGCGCTCTTTGGTGTGGGCATTTGTTTTTTTGATGATAGGGTGCTCTGCCTGGGTGTATGTAACGAATGACTCTGCCACGGATCGTGAGAGCTTGGCGGCTTACCGCCAAATGCGTGCGGCATATAAGGATGGGGCGGATGTGAATGCTGTTAACGAGGATGGGGACACACTATTGGTGTTGGCGGTGAAATGCGGCAAGGAGGACATGGTGAGAGAGTTGTTGGCACAAGGCGGTGTTGCAGCGGCGCTACAGCAAGAGGCCGCTGCCTGTGCCGTGGAGCAGGGGCGTGTGGCAGAGCTGGAATTGTTGTTGCAGGCAGGGGTGCCGGTAGATGCTGCACCGCATGGGACCCCGTTGCTGAGTTTGGCTGCCTTGCGAGCTCAAGAACAGGTGGTGCAACTGCTGTTGGAGCAGGGTGCCAACCCCGCCTTGGCAGACACCCGGGGCGATACGCCGTTGCACTATGCTGCCATGAGCAATAGCCCGGGCATTATCCGCATGTTGCGTGCCGCCGGGGCAGACCCCGCCCAAAAGAATGCAAATGGCCGCATCCCCATTATGGATGCCCGCTCTGCCAAAACAGCAGAGGCTCTTCAATAACCCTTTTAACCACGAATCTACCCCATACCATGATGAAATGTTGTATATGTTCTTTCTTGCTGCTGGCTGCTCCGCTTTGGGCAGAGGATTTTACTTTGGCTAACGGCTCGGTGCTGAAAGATGCCGAGGTGCTGCGCCAAACAACGGATTCTTTGCAGATTCGCCATGCTGGCGGTATCGAAAAATTCTCTTATACGGAGTTGGGGGCAGACTTGCAACAAAAGTATGACTTGACCCCCGAGGCCGTAGAGACCCGCCGACAAGCTGCCGAGGAGGAGGCTGCCCAAAAACGCCGCGCTAAAGAGCAGGCGGCTGCCGAAAAACAACGCCGCTTGAAAGAAGACCAGGCTGCCCGTGAGTTGGCTCTCGAAAATGCCGGAAAATACGCCCGCTATATCTCCGGGGCAGAGGTAACGCAGCTTTGTAGCGGTTTGTTGAGTGTGGAAGCCCGTGCCGCAGAGTTTCTGGCCGCAGAGTGGAACCGCCGAGAAGCACTCCGCATGCAGCTGGAGCTGGATGCTAAGCGCTTTTCTGCCGAGGTGGATGCCCTGCGGGCAGATTTTGAAGAAGAACGCAGGGAGTTGTCTGCTTTGCGCTCCGAGTTAAGTGATAAACGCGCTCAGGTGCAGGAAAAAAATGCTGCGCTTAAACGCAAAAATGAAGAAATCGCAGCCTTGCGGGCTCAGGTGGCTCAGCTTAATAAAGCATTGGGGCGTGCAGAGGCAGAGAATACGCAGACCACCGGCACCGTGGTGATAGACCGCCCCGTGTATGTGCCTACCTATGTACCCACTTATGTGGGGCCGCCCCGCTCTCGGCCTTGCCCGCCACGGCCTCCGCACAGGCCGGCTCGCCCGGCGGCTCCGCGTCCCCGGCCGGTGCAGGTATCTCCGGGGGCTCGCCCCGCAAGCTCTGCTCATACATTGCCGAGGCGGTGAGGTAGAAAGCGGGCGGGGGCAGAGAGAGAATGTTGGCTCTTTACCGGTAGGTGTTGCACCTGTTAATCCAACCCGGCAGCCATTTTTGCTCTTGCGCTTTCTTGGGGGCAGGGGCATTGGCAACGCGGCGGCGCATAACAGCGCATGCTGCGCGAGAGAACTCGGCCGTGGCTGCGACTCCCTGCGGGTTGCCTTGCATTTCTTCCAGTACCTGTAGTAAGCCCCAGCCTTGCCCCTTGTATCGCTCGGTCGTTTTGAGCCCTTCTCCCTTAAAATTAACGTAGTCTACCAGGCAATATAAACCTTGCGTGGTGGCAGAGAGAGCTTGGTAATGTTTTTGTATGGCAACGGGGTTGCTGCTCGCTTGCATCATGCGAGGCAGCGCCGCGCGCGAGCGCAGTACAATAAATTCTGTCTGCAAGGCCACATGGGCCGCCAGCCACTGCCGCATGGCATCGGCGCGCCCGCTTTTGTCTGCGGCAAAGGCGGCTTTGTCGGGCCATGGGGCTGCGCCCGTAAAGTAGCCGGGTACCTGCACCCCGCGCGATTGCGCGTAGCGTACAAACTTCGGGAAGCTCTCGTCGAATGGCCCGCTGTACCCTGCCGGATACCATATGAAATGCCCAATGCCGAGGGAGGGGAACGCCTCCCCTGCATTCCAGCTTACCAGCCCTTGTACACTGCCGGCGCACTCGTTTTTCCAAATACGTTGCCCCAGTGCTGTCAGGTTAATGCGGCCAGATTGCGCCATAGACACTGTGGCAGAGCTGCGCGCTGTGCCCGGAATACGGGTGCGGGCGTTTTGCCCCTCGCAGGCACTTAAGGCTAAAACTAATGCAGGTAAGGTGAGACGGTAATTCATATGCGGGATATTGTTTGTACCGATGCTGATTTTTGGTTGGTGTTACTATCTCAAAAAGCGCTAAAATTGCAAGCATATTTTTGTTTAAGCAAGAAAAATCAAAAAAAATCTCCCTTTGTGCTTGACATTGCCGTGGCTCTGTGGTAATTTGCCGTACCGCCTTGTGCCTGTGCCCTCTTTTATCGATGCGAGCCCACATGCGGTAAACAACCAAATCTAATCAATTTTTACAATATGGTAGCAATTCGTCTCAACCGTCAGGGGTCTAAAGACCGTCCTTATTACAAGATCGTTGTCGTTGACAGCCGAGCTCGCCGCGATGGCGACTTCATTGAACAGGTAGGTACCTACAACCCCATGGCTGAGGGTGTCAATTACACTCTCGACTTGGAGAAGGTTGAAAAGTGGATCAGCAATGGTGCTCAGCCCTCCGAGACTGTCGCCTCTATGATTAAGAAGGCTCGCGCTGCTAAAGCCTAAGCCTCTCCACGCCAAACTTTTCCTTGGTTGTTTCTGATTTGAGCCTGCCGCTCTTGATAGAGTCGGCAGGCTCTTTCTTGCTTTTAATGTAAGAGGCTGATGCGCCGCCCTTCCACTGTGAGCCGGTAATGGCCGGGGGAGTTGTCCTCGCCTTCTTGTATAATGAGTTGGGCTTGTTGCAGTTTTTGCAGTGCTTGTTTTATTTTCGCCCGGTCGGCATGTGTTTCCTGCTCTATATCGTAACTAACGGTGCTGTTGCAGCCGCGTGCGCACATGAGGTCTAAAACTCGGCGCTCAATGTCGTTGAGCTCGTGGCGCAATGCCCGGTGGTAGCTTTCTTTTGTAGGGTGAAGTTCGGTTGTGCGTTTCATTGTTTCGTTTTATCACACCCTGCCCATTACCTCAAGAATCAAATTTAACATTTTATAACTGTTTTCGGTTGAATTAATATTGTCTTTCGGAAAGAAAATGAGGAAATCTGCTTGACTTTTCGGAGAAAATCGGTATAGTTTTTGCAGTGATAGGAAGCGTGCTTCCTATCAGAATGTAAGAGTAAGAAACGATGCAGAATCGCCAAGCCATATCCTTTTTGATGAAGTTGATAGCGGATCGCGTATCGACCTTATTTTTGCAGCGTGTGGATGTGCCGCTGACGGCAGCGCAGAGCCGGGTGATTATGTATTTGGAGGCATGTGGCGGAGGCCCGTTATCTCAGCGAGAGGTAGAGCAGTACCTTAATGTGTCGCACACCACGGCTAAGGGGTTGTTGCAGCGGTTGGAGGAGAAAGGCTTTGTGAGAACCGCGTTCGACAGTGCAGACGGGCGTGTGAAAAACGTGTACCTTACCCCCAAAGCGTACCAATGCCGCGATGAGCTGAAACAGCATATAGATGCCCTTACCGGACAAATGATGCAGGGAATATCTACTGCGGAAGAGGCAGAATTGTTTGGCCTGTTGCGGCGAATATACGGTAACATTAAATGACTTTTTCTTTAGATTAAAATGAATGTAAAACATATATCAATGATGGCTTTGGGCGGTTTCGCCACGATTGGCTTAACCGGGTGTGGGGACGGAGAAAACGGTGAGCCCGGGTTTGCCTCTCGGTTTTATCAGGATTTTATTGCTCCGATTTTCGGTGAGACTCCCCCGCCTCCGCAAAAACAGATGCCGCCGCTGGCTGTGAGTGTGATGAAGTTGCAACGTGCCACGGTGCCTACCTATGCCACTTGGTTTGGCCAGTTGCGCGGTACTCAACAGACGGATATCAAACCCGAGGTTGCCGGCAAAATTATTGAGCAATGCTATAAAGACGGCGAGCGCGTGCAAAAGGACGAGGTGTTGTTCCGCATAGACGACGCCACCTACAAATCCGCCTACAACATGGCTGTGGCCAATTTGGAGGCGGCAGAGGCTGCTGTGGAGCAGGCACATGTGGCTGTAAACCAAGCACAACAGGATGTAACGCGTTATGAACCGTTGGTGGGTACCGGCTCTGTATCCGATAAAATTTACCACGATGCCAAGCACGCTCTTAAGCGTGCCCGTGCGTTGCTGGTGGTTGCCGAAGCCCAGAAAAAACAATCCGAAGCCGCTAAGGAAAACGCCAGAATTAATTTGGAGCGTTGCGAAATCCGTGCCCCCTTTACCGGTTATGCCTCTACAGCTACCGTCAGTATCGGTGATTATGTGGCTCCGGGGGCCGTGTCGTTGACGCACCTGAGCGCGGTGGACCCCATCCGTGTGGACTTTATGGTAACCGGCAAGCATGTGCTGGAGAGTGTTAAAAGCAGAAAGGGCGAAGATACGGAAACAAAACCGCTGCCCTTCGATTCTTTTGATGTAATCTTGGAAGACGGTACGCCTTATCATCCCAAGAATGCCGTAACGAAGGTGGATGAGGCCGGTACCCCGGTTACGGTGCTGGAAGACGCGCAAAACGTATTGGAATCCATTGATAGCGAGGTGAAGAGCTCTACGGGTACCGTGGGCTTTGTGGGGCTTATCCCCAATGGAGAAAATCGCTTGCGCTCCGGATCATCGGTGCAGGTGAGAGCCAAAATCGCCGAGCAGAAAGATGTATTTGTGGTGCCCAAGAGTGCCATCCTTTCCTCCATGAACCATCGCTTCATCTATGTGGTCGGTACGGATCAGCAACCGTATGGTATTGACGTAGAGTTGGGGCCCGAGGCCATGTTGGATATGCCCAATGGCGACGGTAAAACCATAAAAATGCCCATGCAGGTAGTAAAAGCCCGCGCCGGTGTTAATGAGAAGGGTGAACCCCGGAATGACCTTGCCACCATCCTCAAGGATTTGGGCTACGCTAACCCCTTGGATGCACCGGTGATTGTGGCCGGTGGACAAATGGCACAAATATATGCCACGGCTAACATGGGGATGAAGAAAATGGGCGTTCCTGCCGGTTTTGGTACTATAGACCCGGCTCGTACAACGCCGTTTGTTTATATGCCGCCGGTTACGACTACGCCTTCCGTTACGGCTAAACCGTCTCAGCCCGCCCCCGCAGCGCAAAACTAAGGAAAACGCATGAGTGCTTATTTTATTAAACATCCGGTTATTGCTACCGTTATCGCTGTGCTGACAACGGTGCTGGGTGTGGTGTGCCTGATGAATTTGCCCATTGCCCAGTACCCGGAGATTACGCCGCGTACCATTAACCTGACGGCCATGTACCCCGGTGCCGATGCCCAAGCCGTGGCAGACTCCGTGGGTACCCCCATCGAGCGCCAGATGAATGGTATTCAGCACATGGATTATATGACGTCCGTTTCTTCCAATAACGGCGTGTATAACCTGCAGGTGGTGTTCGAGCCGGATTCCGACACGGATATTGACCAAGTGCTTACCAACATGCGCTATGGTCAGGCTCAATCTCAGGTGCCGACGGAGGTGTTAAACTCCGGCATCACGATTCGCCAACAGCCGGGGTTGCCCCTGATGCTTTACTCCTTAACCTCCCCCGATGGCTCTTACGATGCCGTGGATTTGGCAAACTTTGCCCAGGTGAAGCTCTTGGACGAAATTAAACGCGTGCCCGGCGTGGGTGAAGTAACCGTTTATGGCGCAGGACGTTATGCTATTCGTATTTGGCTTAATACGGTTAAGATGGCTCACTTCGGTATTTCTCTTAACGAGGTGCAGGGGGCTGTACGCCAGCAGAACGTGACTAACCCCGGCGGTAAAGTGGGTGCAGACCCCGTCCCCGACGGGCAGGAAACCACCATCACCATCCGTACCGAAGGCCGCCTTACATCTACAGACCAGTTTGAGAATATCATCGTACGCCAACGCGGCGATGAAGTGGTGTATCTTAAGGACATTGCCACCATCGAGCTCGGTTCGGAAAACTATTCTGCCACCGGACGCCTGAACCGCAAAACATCTGCCAGTATCGTGGTGTTCCAAGCTCCCGGGTCCAACGCTATTGAGACGGTGGACCGCGTGTCTGCTCTTTTGGCTTCCAAACCCTTGCCTCCCGGGATTGAGGGCGATGTGTCGTTGGATACCACCACCTCGGTGCGTTATTCTATCGACGAAATTAAAAAGACCTTTATAGAGGCCGTCATTTTGGTGGCCTTGGTGGTGTTCCTGTTCTTGCAGAGCTGGCGCGCAACACTCATCCCGCTGATAGCCGTGCCGGTATCTCTGGTATCTACATTCTGCGTATTCCCCTTGCTGGGCTTTACTCTCAACACAATTTCTCTTTTGGGTATGGTGTTGGCCATCGGTTTGGTGGTGGACGACGCCATTGTGGTGGTGGAAGCCGTGCAGCACCATATTGATAAAGGGCTCAATCCGCGCATGGCGGCTTTTGCTGCCATGCAAGAGGTAAGCGGCCCGGTTATTGCCATTGCCTTGGTGTTGGCTGCCGTGTTCTTGCCGGCGTTGATGCTGGAGGGTATCACCGGCACGCTATTTAAGCAGTTTGCTATCACCATTGCTATTTCGATGCTGATTTCCGCGTTTAATGCGCTGACTCTTTCTCCGGCGTTGTGTGCGTTGATGCTTAAATCTACGGAAGAAGAGAAGCGAGAGCGTGTTACTTGGGTTGGCAAGGCCATCATGCTGGTGCGCCGCTATACCGTTAAGCCTTTCTTCCGCATCTTTAACAAGTGTTACGATCGCACCGCGAGCATTTACACGCGCATTTGCGGTGGCTTGGCTCGCAAGCTTATCATCTCCATGCCTTTGTTGCTCTTGTTCTGGCTGGCTATTGTACCGGTGAGCAAAAAGGTGCCCGGTGCTTTCCTGCCGGACGAAGACCAAGGCTTCTTGCTGGCTGCATTGGTGATGAAACCCGAAACCTCCCTCCAGCGCGCCATGGTGGAAAACAAGAAGCTGGAGGATGCACTGGCCGGCCCGGCCGATAACCCGGACCCTGCCATCAAAAATATTACCTCTGTGGTAGGTATCAACATCCTCAACATGGTGCAAACCCCCGGTGCCGCCATTGCCTTCGTTCAGCTCAAAGACTGGAGTGAGCGCGAGGAAACCGCAGCCGAGGTGCAGCAACGCCTCAACATGCGCTGCCAAATGGCCGGTTTGGATGGTATCTCCATGGTGCTCATCCCGCCTGCTATTCCCGGTGTCGGTACGGCTAACGGTGTTACCTTCATCCTCACGGACCTCGAAGGGCAGGGCGTGGACTTCCTCTATCAACAAGTGCAGGCCTTTAAGCAGGCCGCTTCTGCCCGCCCGGAGGTCTCTATGTGCACCGATATGATGATGGCCGATGTGCCGCAGAAGTATCTGGAGCTGGACCGCGCCAAGTGCCAGAAGTACGGCGTCAATATTAGCGATGCCTACGGTGTGCTCGCCTCGTACTACGGCTCATCTTTCGTTAACTTCTTTAACGCTTTTGGCCAACAATGGCAGGTATATATGCAGGCTCGCGGCGAAGACCGCGTAAGCCTGGATCAGCTCTCCGGCTTCTTCGTCATTAACAATAAAGGCGAAAAAGTGCCCATGGATGCCATTGTGAGCGTCAGCGATATTGCCGATACGGAGTTCGTGATGCACCATAATGGTTACAATGCTGCCAAGCTCAACATTATGCCCAATGCCGGGTACTCCACCCAGCAGTTGATGGATGCCATGGAGGCCGTTTACGACCAAACCATGGATAAGAATAAGGTGGGTATGGATTATCAGGATATGTCTTTCCAGGAAAATAAGGTGCGCAACAGCACAGGGCTGGGCACCATCTTCCTCATGTCCGGGTTCTTTGCCTTCCTCATTCTCGCGGCATTGTACGAGAAGTGGACGCTGCCCTTGGCTGTGTTCATGACGGTGCCTATCGCCGTGTTGGGGGCTTATTTCGGCCTTTACTGCATGCAGCTCAATCTCAACCTGTATGCGCAGGTGGGGCTTGTGATGTTGGTGGGTCTTGCCGCTAAGAACGCCATTCTTATCGTAGAGTTCGCCAACTTAGAGATGGAGCGCGGTAGGTCTCTGATGCAGGCTACCATGGCGGCGGCAAAACTGCGTTTGCGCCCCATTATCATGACGTCGCTTGCCTTCATCCTCGGCTGTATTCCGCTGGTGCTTTCCTCCGGTTCCGGTGCCTTGGCACGCAACGCCATCGGTATTGTGGTGGTGGTAGGTATGGGCGTGGCCACCTTTGTGGGTGTGTTCCTTATTCCCTGTTCCTATGTCGCCGTCATGAGGCTCTTCCGCATTAAGTTCGAGAAGAAGACCTTGGAAGAAGACCCGGACGAAGTCGGTGCTCGCAAGTACCTGGTGGAGCATAGCAACGATATCGATTAACCTTTTCCCTTAAACATTCTCAAACAACCTAATACATAATATGAACAAAAGTATACTCCTGATGTTTGCCGGCATGCTGGCAGTATCTACCGGTTGCACCATGGGCCCGGATTGGACTAAGCCCGAAATGGAAGTCCCTGCCGTATTCCGTGGCAACAGCATTGGTGGCGGCACCATGGCCGACACTCCGTGGCAAAGCGTCATTAACGATAAAAACCTTAACTCCCTGCTCACGGATGTATTTAACAACAACCGTTCTTTGGAGGCCATGCGCCACCATGTGGATGCCGCACAGCAATACGTCACGATTGCCCGTGCCCCCATCTTCCCGTGGTTTGGTTACGGTGCCTCCACCTCCAAGGGCATGAACTCTCAGGGCGGAGCCGGTGTGGCTCAAACCGGCGGTGTTACCACCAACCCCGGTTCTGTGGCTGCCAGTGCCTCCTGGGAGCTGGATATTTGGGGTAAAACACGTCGCGACGTAGAAAGTGCCGAGGCCACGGCCCAAGAGACGCAAGAGCAACTCCACAACCTCCGCGCTTCCTTACTGCGCCAAGTTGCCACCGGCTACCTGCAATTGCTCATGCTCGACGAGCAATTACGCATCACTCGCGAGTCCGTGGACTCTTATCGCGGTTCTCTGGAGCTCTTCGAAGACCAATTTAAGACCGGTATAGCCGATAGTTTGCAGGTAGCCAGCGCCAAGGCCGCCTTGGCTGCCGCCGAGGCAGAGATTCCGGCACTCGAGCTTCAGGTTGCCTCCTTGGAAAACACCCTCAGTGTTCTTGCCGGTCGCATGCCCGGCAAGATTGCCCGTGGCGGTTCCCTGCAGCAGTTTGTAAGCCGCAGCAAGGTTTCCTCCGGCATTCCGGCAGATGTCATTGCACGTCGTCCGGATATCCGTGCCGCAGAGCAAAGCCTCCGTGCCGCCAATGCAGATATCGGCGTTGCCATAGCCTCTTACTTCCCCTCCATCAGCCTTACCGGTACTGCCGGTTATGCCTCCGCAGATTTGCGTAGCTCGATGTCTCGTTATGCTCACAAATCCGGTTGGGGTATTGGTGCCAACCTCACCGGCCCGCTCTTCCAAGCCGGCCAGCTCACCGCTAACGAGGCCGCTAAGCGAGATGCTTTCTATGCCGCTAAGGCAAATTATGAGGAAACCGTGCTCGCCGCCTTGGCAGAAATCTCCTCTACGCTCGTAGAGCGCGAGAAATTGCGCCAGGTTATCACCAAGCAGGAGGAAGCTGTCCAAGCCTACGAGGAAAGCGTCAAACTCGCTAAACAACGCTACAAGGAGGGCCTTTCCGCTTATTTCGAGGTGCTTGATAACCAGCTCCGTCTCTTCCCCGCTCAGAAACAACTCGCTGCTTACCGCTATCAGTATGCAGCCTGTGTTCCCACCCTCTACACCCAGCTCGGTGGCGGTTGGAAATAAGCGTTCCTGCCTTGTTTGATTTTTCGCGCGGCAATGAGGCCTTTTCTGCCTCATTGCCGCGCTTTTTCTTGTACGTCAGGCATGACACATAACTGGGGTGAAAGTCCCCAATGAGCCGCTGACAGGGCGGAATCAAATAGCCAAAGGCAACTGCGTCACAGTAATGTGGGGTGGGAAGGAAGCCGGAGGCGAAACACAGACAGGATGAACAAGAAC
>SUVM01000045.1 GCA_015062015.1 Akkermansiaceae bacterium
CGGTGGTTGCCGCGTGATTGCAGTGCATCTACCACGCAGGGCGGACTCTCAATGTCCATATCTGCAATACCAAAGGGCAACGGCCCCTGCAAATCCCATTTGATGTTGCCGGTCTCTCTCCGGCAATCCGTAGAAGCAAACCTGATCATAATACAAGATAGACGTTAGATTTGCCCCATTCTATCAGCTCTGCACCTGAGAGTCAAGGCGCATCCTTTTCTTTTTTTAAGTATTTTCTGAGCAAAAGCCCTCAGCGGGGCGGAAGTATCCTACAATGCTGTTTTTTGGGTTAATGATAGCCCATTGTATGTGTTGTCGCCGTGTAAACGTGCATTTGCCTCCGGCTATGTGGTCTCCTTCTGCAAATGCTGCTCGTATCGTATCTATCGGTGGCAGCTCGAATGATTTTCTGTAGGCATGGTAATAGTTAATGAGGGCACAATCGTAATCATGGCGCAAATCTTTGTTTGCGGGAGGTGTGATTCCGGTTGAATTGCATTCATTATGAAAAGCTTGTGCTACAATATCGAGCGTATCCAGATGCTTAGAGTCTGTTAAATCCAAACATTTTCCCGGAGTAATGATGATGCCTAATACGGCCGGCTCTTCGCCTTTCTTGATATGTTGTTTAGCCCATTCTAACGCCCGGTGATAACTGCTTTCCCAGCAGTAGACTCCTTTGCCGAGCCATTCGTGTTTGCTGTTGCTTGGCGTTAAGTGTTTTGTTGTGTCGGATAATATGTGTTCGGCTGTTTCTTTAGAACATCCGTGATAACCGATAATGAGACCGGGATTGACTCTCATTTAAGCTTGTGTGGATTTTGATTTTCTCGCGGCGAGAGCCAGTTTGAAGATTCGCATTCTTTCCGCTTTGGGGTTTTTGCGAAACTTGGCTTTTTGCTCCTCGGTCATTTTTTTCATGTAGTTAGACACAAAAGCCATGTCCTTTTGCGTTTGCAAAAGCTCCTCTCGAGATAATGTGCCATAAGAATTGGAAAGAACTACTGCCATGAGCGCATTTTATCACTCTCTCTTTCCATGGTCAAGAAGTTTGCTGTATTTTTTTTGCCGGTTAGTGCGCAAAAAAACGTACCGATTGGGAATCGGTACGTTTGCAAAAGGAGATGCGGGGGGGATGTTACGCCAGTTGGGTACGCATGCTCAGCGTGGTGAGCAGGGCGAGGAAGCGGGCGTAGTCTGCCTCGCGGTCGCCGGAGACGAGGGCGTATTGGTATTCGCCTTGGCGGGCGTCTTCCGTGGCGGCGTTGCGCAGCCGGAGGCGAATAACGTCTTCGCTGTCGGTTTGGCGGCCTCTCAGGCGGGCTTCCAGCTCGGCGGCAGGCACATGGATGTACACATCGGCATAGGCACGGCGGATGATGGCATCTGCGCAGGCACGGATGGAGGCTGCGCCTTGCACATCAATATCCATCACCACGTTTTTGCCTTGCAGCAGTAGGTCAATAATGTCTGCTTTGAGGGTGCCGTAGGAGTTGCCGTGTACGGTGGCGTGCTCCAGAAACTCGCCTGCGGCCACCTTGGCAGCAAAGACCTCCGGGGTGAGGAAGTGGTAGTCCACGCCATCCTGTTCTCCCGGGCGCGGAGGACGCGTGGTGCAAGAGATGGAGTAGGCCGTGAGGCCGTCCGCTTCTGCACGGCGGCAGAGGGTTGTTTTGCCGGAGCCCGACGGCCCGGAGACAATGAGCAGTGTTCCTAACATGGCGAGGGGTTATTCTATATTTTGGACTTGTTCGCGTATTTTTTCGAGCTCGGTCTTGGCGTTAACTACCAGCTGCGCCAGCTCGGCATCGTTGGCTTTGGAGCCGGTGGTGTTCAGCTCTCGGAAGATTTCTTGGCAGAGGAAGTCGAGGGTGCGGCCAACGGCTTCCGGTTTGTCGCAAATGCGTTCAAATTGGTCGAGGTGGGAGCGCAGACGCGTGGTTTCTTCGCTCACGTCGCAGCGGTCTGCAAAGAGGGCAATTTCTTTGATGATGCGCTCGTCGTCTGCGGGGATGGGCAACCCGCTTTCTTCCAAGCGTTTGAGTAGTTGCTCGCGGTAGCGTGCCGGCACGCCCTCGGCGCGGGCGATAAGCTGCTCCCTGTATTGGCGCAGGGTGCCGATGCGCGCCAGCAAATCCGCTTTCATGTTGGCGCCCTCTTGGGCACGGAGTGTCAGGAAGGCTTGCAGGGCTTCTCTCAGGGTGGGCTCTGCCACGGCCCAGGCGGTGTCGGGGGAGATGTCGCCCTCGGTTTCTTCTGCAATAATGCCCAAGCGCACCAAGGCATCCAACGTGGGCTCTACGGGGCGTTGCAGGGTGGTGCTGACCTCGCTCAAGCATTGTTGGAGTGCAGCTAAGCGGTTTTGGTTGACGGAGATATTGCCGGCAGAGCCGCAGCCTGTTTGCAGGGAGATGCTGACGTTGATACGCCCGCGCGAAACGGCACCTGCCACCAGTTCTCGTACCTTGGTTTCCAGCTCTGCCCAAGCACGGGGCAGGGAGATGGCAATTTCTGCCTGTTTGCGGTTCACACCGCCGATTTCTACACGAAGGGTAGCGTTGTTAAGCGGGGCAGATGCCGCCCCAAATCCGGTCATGCTATTCATAAAGAGGAGGTTCCGATGATGTCTAGGAGTCTGGAATCGAGTGCGAGTGCTTCGTTGACATTGTACCCGAGGTCTGCCCGCAGCTTGTCTATGGCTTGCATGCGGCGCAGCAAATCCGGCACACGGCAACGCGCAGCTGCCTCGGTAAGCTCCGGGGCCAAGGGTTGCACATCCGGCGCATGAGAGGCTATCAGCACCGTTTGTCCCAAACACAGGGTAAGTAGCTCCAGCATTTGCTCGCGCTCGGCCAGGTATTCGGATTCTATGCGTGCATTGGTAATATCTTTTTGCAGTGCCTCCCAGTTGCGGATGTCGGTGCCTTCTGCAACGCTTTTAGCCTCTGCTTTCAGGGCAGAGGTGATGCGCTCGGTAATTTCTTCTCGGCGCTTGGCGAGCAGGGCTTGGAAGTCTGCCCGCAGGCAAAGGGCGGCGGGGTCTTGCCCCAAGCGGGTGATGGCGGTGCGTACGGCCGGTAAAAAGAGCTCTTGTACGCGGCTGAGGCGTATGCCGGGCCGCGCGTCTCTCATGTCAATGCGTACGCAGCGGGAGAGTATGGTGCTGAGCAGCTTGCTGGGTATCTCGGTAATGAGGATGATGAGCGTTTGCGGCGGCGGTTCTTCCAGCGTTTTCAGGAATGCGTTGGCCGCTTCGGGCAGTAGGCGGTCTGCCTCGTCGATAATGACTAGCTTGGTGGCACCTTCATCGGCTCGCAAGGCTAAAAACGGCTCTACACTGCGTACGGAGTCAATGGAGATGGTGCGTATTTTGGAGCCCGGGCGCAGCACGCGGCAGTTGGGGTGTTGCAGTCCTTCCAAGGTATCTGCCTTGGCTCCGTTGAGGTCCGCTGCCAGGCTGAGGGCCAAGCGGTGCGTGCCGGCGGCGGGAGCCCCGGTAAAGAGCAGGGCATGAGGCTGCCGCCCGTTGTTGCGGGCATTTTTCAGCAGGGTGTATGCCTGTTCGTAGGTAAATGCCATAGTTGCTCAGTGTTTCTTCAACTTTCCGGGTAAGAGCCCAATACCTTGAACATGGGGGTATGCTTGCGGAGTATGTCTACGCATTGTTTCAGGGCTCCTGCCTCTGCATGCCCCTCTACATCTATATAGAACACATACTCCCATGCCGTGTCTCGCGTGGGGCGGGAGTCCATGCAGTAAATATTGATGCCGTGTTGCTTGAATACGCTCAACACATCCACCAAGCTTCCGGCCGTATGCGGCACGCCAAAGCAAATGGTGGTGCGGTCTCGCCCGCTGGGGGTGGTGGTTTGGCTGCCGATGACGGCAAAGCGCGTGGTGTTGCCTGCTTTGTCTTGGATGTTGGTTTCCAGTACTTCCAGCCCGTTGTACTCTGCGGCCAGCGGGCTGCCCAGGGCTGCGGCGCCGTTTTCTGCCTCGTCGTGTGCTAATTTGGCCGCTACGGTGGTGGAAGCGGTGGATACCAACTCTGCCTTCGGAAAATTCTTACGCAGCCATTCGCGGCACTGTCCCAGTACCTGAGAGTGCGAGTATATTTTGCGTATTTTGCTGCGCTCTGTATTGGCCATCAAACAGTTTCTGACGCTCAGGTGAATCTGTGCACAGATGCGGAGCTCTGTGCTGCCCAACAGGTCTATCGCTTGGGAGATGCGCCCATCGGTGCTGTTCTCGATGGGGAGCACGCCGTAATGAATTTCCCCTACTTCCACCGCGCGGAAAATTTGCTGAAAACTCGGGTAGGGCACCAGCTCCACGCTATCGCCGAATCGGGATTGCGCCGCTTGGTGGCTCCATGTGCCGGGCGGGCCCAAGTATCCGGCTTTTACGCCGCCTTCCAAGTGCAGGCTCATGCTCACAATTTGGCGGTAGATGCTGCAAAGCCCTTTTTCGGGGAGTTCCCCGCCGTTGTGCATCAATATTTTTTCGATGAGCTGGCTCTCGCGCTCCGGCACAAAGATGTGGGCGTTTGTTTCTTTTTTTAGCTCGCCCACCCCGTGCACGCATTTCATGCGTTGTTTAATCAATGCTACAATTTGTGCATCGATTTGGTCAATTTCGGCTCTCAGCTCATCTAATGTCCTCATCTGCACAGCAGTTTATCATAAAATTGTTTTGTCTGCAAGACCGTATTTTTATGCGTGTGTATCATTTTGGAATTGACACGGCCAACTCTGCGGGTAAGATGTTATTATGTTTCGCGCATGTTATATTCCGCTGGTTTTGTTGAGCGTTTCGGGCATTCGGGCAGCCGATGCGGCGCAAGATTCGTCTTTTGTCGTGTCAGAGGCTCTCGAATCGGCCTTTCGTATCTCGCCCGTCTATTGGGATCAAAACATTTCCGTGGTGGATATTTGCGGGTGCGAGAGCGATGCCACCACTGGCATGTTGCCCTGGCCGGCATCCACGGGCGAGCTGTTGCAGTTGATGGATGCCTTGAAATATGAGTATGAGATGCGCAGCTTTCAATGTGTTGTCTTTTCTTTGGTAACGGGGCAGTCGGAGCCGGATGCGAGCAAGATGCTTAATGCGTTGAGCGAATGTGTTACCATGTGTGATATGCTGCGTATCCCCTTGCGTATTGCTATTGGCCGAGACGGCAACTGGCTGGAACTCACCCCCACATATCCCGTCTCTACTGCGCGCAATTTGATGATTCCGGGTAACGTTAAAAGAGTTCTCCGGGAGGCAGATGGTACCATTGTGAAAGTGTTTGAATCTTTAAAGGATGTGCCGCCCCTCTTAAAAGGAAGCAATGCCGAGCCGGAGCCTGTTAATATTTTTTGGAAGCCTAGTACGGGTAATTTGGCCGAATTCGTAGAGTTGATAGAGGCTTTCCATCATGAGGATATAGAGTATTCTCTCCACTTGTTACCTTAATCACCATACGTTTGTTCGCATGCTGCGGGTGGGGCGGGGGCTTTTGCTGTTCTCCGCCTCTCTTTTTTGTGTTTTACCGATGGCGAATAGTTGTTGCGCTGTTTGCAACAGAAAAGCTCTCCGATGATCAGTCGGAGAGCTGAAATTTTCTTGCGGTGAAAAACGCAGGAACCGGGCACTGCAGCTGCCGGGCGTTTATCCACCGACTACCTGCACCATGTATTACTCCTTATCCATGCGGGAGTAGCCGTACTTGGACTGGAAGCCCAATTCTTCCGGGAACTCGGAGAAGCCGGACCAGGTGTTGTACTCTTTGAGACCGCTGCGACCGCAACTGCCTTGGTAGGGAGGACGGTAGGTGCACTTGTAGGTCGGAGCCCAGAAGGTGACGAGCTCGTACAAACCATAACCCATGCGGGTGGCAGTGCGGGTAAAGCCCTCAACCAAACCGACGGAGTAGCCGGCGTAGTTGCCTTCAGCACCATTCCAGCGGAGGATTGTTACGGGGATTTCCTCTACGGCATAAAGAATGTTGCCAATAGCACGGCCAAGCTTGCGGGTGGCGGTGTACTCAGATGCAGGCGGAGCCTGTATGTCGGCATACGTTGTGCCGGCGAGTGCGAAAAGAAGTGTAGAAAGGAGTAAGCGCTTCATGACAAAATTAGTGATACCATATTGTTTCTTCCCTTGCAAGTAAAAAGAAGCTGAATTCGGAAAAAAATTGTCTTTTTTTGCAGTTTATAAAGAAATTTTTGTCAGAATTTCCTCATCGGTCAGGTAACAACCGGGGTCGGAGCCAAACCAATGCCCGTTAGCAAAGGCTGCGCGGGTGCGGAAGCCGCCGCCGCACAAGGCAAAGTGCCGGCAGGTGGCACAGCGGCCGCAGAGTTGCTTTTGGCGTTCGGCGGGGTCGTCGGCACCGCGCAATTTTTGTAGTTCGGCGGCAGAGGGTTCGGCAGAGGCCTCCCACACATCGCTGAATTTCTGTGTTTTGACATTGCCGAGCGTTACACCTTGCCAAAATTGGTCCGGGTGTATATTACCTTGGGTATCAATATTAGCAATACCGCGGCCGGAGGAGTTGGCCCCACCGCCGTTCCAGCTAAGCAACTTGAGGGTTTGGGCGGCCAGCGGGTTGCCTTCCTTCAGTTGTTTGAGCAGTATATAGATGCCGTCTGCCGGTTGTGTGACGGTGAGCAATTCTCGCGTCTCGCCGTTCTTATGCCATTTTTCGGCGCGTGCAATAAGCATATCCAACGCGGCTCGGGCTTCCTCGGGCTGCAGGCTTGCTACATCCACTCCGCGTCCCGTGGGTACCAAATGGTAAAAACACACACGCTTAATCCCCTCTTGCTCAATGAAATTGAGGATTTCCTCCATGCTTTGTACATTATTGCGTGTGAGGGTGAGGCGCAGGCCGGTCTTTTGCCCGGCATTTTCGCAATGCTTAAACCCACGGAGGGCCCCTTCAAAAGCACCTTGCACGCCACGGAATGAATCGTGCACAGCCCCGATGCCGTCCAGAGAAATACCCACATATGCCACCCCCAGTTTTTTGAAGAGCTCTGCGTATTCTCGGGTAATGCGCGTGCCGTTGGTGGAAATCGTGACTTTGAGGCCGCGCTCTGTCGCGCGTTCTAATATTTTGGGTAATTGTGGGTGCAGCAGTGGCTCGCCGCCGGAAAGCAGCAGGGCATTCACCTTGTACTCTGCCAAATCATCAATAACGTTGCAGCATTGCTCCCAAGTAAGTTCGCCCGGGTATTGCTCTGCGTGAGAGTCTGCATAGCAATGCACGCAGCGCAGGTTGCAGGTGCGTGTAATGTTCCACACCACAATAGGTTTGCGCGTGCGGGAGGATGCGGGGGAGCAGGCGGCAGTGCTGGCATGCGGCCCGTGCTGGCCTTGCCCCAAACCGTAGCGTATGTGGTCTGCGGGCTGCTCGGCACCGCACCAAAGTCTTGTAATGTTAATCATTTGATGCTGAGTGTGTGTAAGGGGATTTGTCTTGTCTGCATGCGGCCGGTATGTATTGGCACAGGGGCTCTGCCCCCATCATGCCCAACCCGGAGCCATAGGCGCGCGCACGAGAGCCGCCGCATACTTTGCGGTACTCGCACTTGCCGCATTTGCCGCCCAAGGCATCGTCATTGCGTAATTCCGTAAAAATGGGGTGTGTGCGGTAGAGCTCTGCCAAATTGTCCGTGCGTACGTTGCCTGCCGTGAGGGGTAAAAATCCGCTGGGCTGCACCTCCCCTGTGTGAGAGATGAAGAGCACGCCTTTGCCGTCTCTTGTAGGCACCATGTGGCGCGGGGGCTGCCCGCCACGGCGCGCGGCTTGTAACAGCACGCGCCGGTAGTGGTGCCCCTCTGTGGTTTTTATGGCAAAGGGCAGCTCGGCGCGTAACTGTTCCAGGCGGTTCCATACGGCTTCCAAATCTTCTGCGTTGGGCAAATCCTCTGCGGTGGCGCGCCCCGTAGGTACCAGCACAAATACGCTCCATACATCGGGCTTAATTTGCTTCATCAGCTCGATAAAGGCATCCATCTCCGGCAGGGTGGACTTTGCCAGCGTGGTGTTGACTTGCAGTTGTATGCCGGCTTCCATCACGGCGCGAGCCACTTGCAAGGTGCGCTCGAAGGTGTGCGGCACGCCGCGAAAGCGGTCGTGCGTTTCTTGCGTAGCACCGTCCAAGCTCAGGCTCAGGCTTACAACGCCGGCCTTGCGAAGTTGGTGAAAATCGGTATGTACCAAGCGCGGCGTGGCTGCCGGGCTCAGGGCTACCCGCAGTCCTTTTGCCGTGGCTCGTTTGATGATGTCGAAAATATCCGCTCGCATCATAGGGTCGCCACCCGTCAGCACCAACATGGGCGGGCGCAGCTCTGCAATCTCGTCCACCAAGCGCAGGGCTTCCTCGTGGGTTAACTCCTCCGGGTGGGCTTTGGGTTGGGCAATGGCGCGGCAGTGCTTGCACGCTAAGGCGCAGGCGCGTGTTACCTCCCAAAACAGGATGAATGGGCGTTCATTAAAGTCGATAGCAGCGGCGTGTGGATGCATAGCGTGTGCGTATTGTACACGCGCGCGCTTGTTTTGGCAAGGCTAAATCCGCCGCCCCGGCGTGGAATGACACGCCCGGCGGTGGCGGCACTTCTTCTTATTGCGGTTCATCCCCGGGGGTGATGCGGTAGAAGAAGCTTTGCGGGTTGCTGTAAAGTATTTTGCCGCTTTTGCGTTCCTTGTACCCGGCGCCGCCTAACTCAATATAGAGGCCGTCTTCCTCAAATCTGCTGGCAGCAATATCCCAATCAAGGTATCGAGAGCCCACCCCAACATTGCCTATGTGTACAAATACCTTGGGGTTTTGTGCAGAGCGGTGGTAGAGTCTCAGGGTGTAGGTTTTGCAGCCGCTGGCGTGTTCATGTATCAGGGCAAAAGTGTCTCCCTTTTCGTCTGCTATCCAGCTGCTCTTGCGGTTACTGTAGCGGTGGGCTGCATACAGTAAAAACAGCATTTGTTCGTCTACCTCCTTTTTCTGTAAAATGTCATCGCCGCGTTGGTCCAGCTCTATCGTCCATAAAAAGTCTCGCCGAGATTCAAAGTCTATACTGTCTACCTCGCGGAAGCTTCGCCCCATGGCGTGACATAAGGGTTGCCGTGCTGCCAGTCCATTTCTGTGCAGGCGTAAGGGTTTGTTTTTGCCGTAGGCATCATGGCCCAAATCCGGTTCTTCTTCCGGCGCGTCAAAGGCGCGGCAGGTTTCCTCCGGGTTGTTGATGAAGCTGAAGCTTTTTTCCATGCGCAGGTTACCGTTTTGGGTTTCGTATACTACGGTAAGGTTGCGGGCGGATTCGTCTATCGTGGTTTCGGCGGGGCAGAAGTTGAGGTAGCGGGTGATAAAATGGTAGGTGCCTATCTTTTGATAATACTTTTTGCCCGCTTTTGTTTGCAAACCGAATACGGTAAAGACGTGGTGGGCTGCCCCGCAGCCGGGCTCTGCCATAAATACAATGTATTTGCCGTTTGGACCGGTAAACCATTGGTCCTTTGTGGTGTGGCCTGCGGCAAGGCTCAGCTGCAGCAGGTCTGCCACCCGCTCTGCCGGTATGGCTTGCTCGCCCGTCCGGTAAACGGTATTGGCGGCATTATCTCCCACGCTTACCCGCTTGGGCTCTGTGCTGTTAGCGGCTTCTGCCTCCAGCGTTTGGGTGACATCGTTCTCGTAGCGTATATAGGGGTGTGCCGTAGCAATCGTGCTGCCGATAAGGGCTGATACGGAGTAGAAAAAGGTATGCGTGTTCATGGCGTGGGTTGCCGCATTATATCTTTTTTTTATACCTTAGCAAGTGAAAAAAATCGGGCGAATCTTTGCAGATTCGCCCGACTCAGAAAAACTTTCCCGAACGAGTGGGTTTATTTAGGCCTCAACAGCGGGGGTTACGGCAGCAGCCGGGATTTCCTCCTTGTTGGTGAAGCGCCATTTTACCTTATTGCGCTTGCTGGCGGAGCGAGCCTTGCGGCGCTTCTCATCCATGGGGCTTTCGAAAGCGCGACGACGGCGCATTTCCTCGAGGATACCCTCGGTGTCGAGCTTGGTCTTAAGGCGCTTAAGAGCGCGGTCGATCGGTTCTCCTTTACGTACGGTGACGGAACGCATGATATTTAGTGTGTTTGTTAATAGATTGTCCGGGAACGGGCAGGCAGGATACAACATCTGCCCCTATCTGTCAAGATTTTTCACTCGAATTCTTCATTTTTTTCAAATTTTGCCTTCTTCCGCGGTAAAAAAAGCACAGAAATTCAAGCCCAAAGGAGTTATAAAAAACTTTTGGCTTGATAGGGCGTGGCGGCTGTGCTAGGCTGTTGCCTGTTATGGAACCGGATTCACCTCACCTAAGGGGCAGCTTGGTCGTCTTTGAAGGCATAGACGGCACCGGCAAGTCTACCCAAATTCAATTATTGGCACAATACCTGCGCGCATGCGGGCTTGAAGTTATTACGGATTTTGAACCGACTCGCGGAAAATGGGGGATGAAGGTTCGCAACGCAGCGCTTTCCGGCGAGCGTTTGAGCATAGACGAGGAAATGAACTGCCTGTTGCAAGACCGCCGAGAGCATGTCAGAGAGCTCATTGAGCCTGCACTGGAGCGCGGTGCTTGGGTGCTGCTGGATCGCTACTACCTCTCCATGATGGCCTATCAGGGGGCTACCGGTGCCAATGTGGAGGAGATTCGCCTCATGAACGAAGAGTTTGCCACCGTGCCCGATGTGGCCTTTTGGTTGGATATCCCGTTAGAAATGGCGATGGAGCG
This sequence comes from Akkermansiaceae bacterium, assembly GCA_015062015.1. GTDB lineage: Bacteria > Verrucomicrobiota > Verrucomicrobiia > Verrucomicrobiales > Akkermansiaceae > Akkermansia. The sequence continues at coordinate 10,768 of SUVM01000045.1, forward strand.
CATGAATGCCCGTGGCAACGGGCACGATGCTTTTGAGAACGAGCCCTTTTTACAGGCTTGTCATGAGATATACTCCGCCATGGAGATGCCGTGGCTGCACCGTATCGAGGCAGACGGCTCCGTGCAGGAAACCCAAGCCCGCATCCGCGAGGTCATTCGCGAAGAACTGGGGGTGTAAGCCTTGTAGCCTGTTAATGAAGTTGCATCAATTGGCGGCGTACCTGCTTCGGCAGGGCGTCGCCGGCTTTTTCGATACAATACTCGGTTGCACTCCCGTGCTCGCATACATGGATGATAACGGAGAAGTGCTGCAAAGTAACCGTAATATGTCCGGTTGCCGTTTCGTAATAGAGGCGAATTTGGTTGGGGTGCTTGGGGTTGCCCTCTAAGTCCCAAATCTTTTGTAAACAAGCGCGTATCTCCGGCAGGCTCGGGGTTTCGCTTGCTAAAAGCTCGGCCACTTTGTCCATGAGCGGGTTGACGGCCTCATCTATGGCTTGTTGTGGCGCGCGAGAGGTTAGCGTACCCACAACAACCGGCTGTGGGCGCGCCGCCACTACCACGGGTACGGATTCCGTGCCCTCCCCATTTAATCGCACAATGTGTACCGGTACGCCGACCCGGGCATTTTTGAGTGCCCATATAATACTGTGCGGGTTTTGTATGATGGTTCCGCTGATAGAGATAATAATATCTCCCGGTTTTAAGCCTGCTTGCTCGGCCGGGCTGCCGGGTTCTATGGATTTTATGCGTAGCCCCCTCTGTATCTTTGCGCCGAGTTTGGCTACTTGGGCTTTTTCTTCCGGCTGCAGCTCTGCGGTGCGAATCCCTATGTACACCTCCGACACGATGTCGTACCCGGCTGCGGCATCCGGTGCCGTATCATTCTCTACAGAGGAGGCTCCGCACGCTAACAAAAGCAGAAAACTTAATGCTCGTTTCATCATCATAATACAGAAGCATTGTAAGTTGTTTCAAAATCGCCGGGGCGCATCACGCTGCGTATTTTCCCGTTTCTGCTCAGCAAGATACGTTGCGGCGCCGGGTAGTAACCGTTGCTTGGCGGCGGGGTTTGGATACGGGGGCGGGGCGAGGCCGTGTTTTGGGTGGTTATGGGGGTAGGTGCTGTGCCGTTTTGCGGCCATAATAAGGCAACAGCTGTTCCCAGCATGGTTAACACGGCGGCTACAGATGCTGCGCGTTTGTAGTTTCGGTAGCGTAAGATGCTGCGGCATTCCTTCTGCAAAAGTGTATCCAGCTCGGCAGCAAAACCGTTATCTGCCTCGGGTTCACTTTCCGAGATGCCTCGGCGTATCATTTCCTCTAATTCTGTTTGCTTGTATTGTTGTGTTTTCATCGGGTTAATTGTTTTCTGATGAGGGTTAATCCTTTCGCATAGCGGAACCGCACAGCAGCCTCGCCTATGTTGAGCTGCCTTGCTATCTCCGTATAACTCATTTCGCCCCAGATTTTCAGGAAGACAATTTCGCTTAATTCCGGTGGTAATCGGCGCATGAGCATACAGGCTTGGCGATGCGTGTCGTTTGGGGAAAACTCGGTAGCTTCATCTGTTTGCTCTTGGGCAAAGTCCTGTTCTGCTTGGGTGCGACGTATCATTTTTTGTTTCAGCTTTACGGCTTGGTTGTGGATGGCTCGCAACGTGTAGGCTTTGAGCCTCTCGGCAGGGATGCCTCCGTTACAATAGACCCGCAGCACCTTGGTGCATACGGTAGACAGCAGCATTTCCGCATCTTCCCCACTGCCGGCTTTTTGCCGGGCATAGTGCAACAGCTCATGGCTGTGGGCAACAAGCCACTCGCGGCATTCTTGCCCGAGCTGCACTTCCTGCGCCTGTTTTCGTCTTTTGAACATGCCTTGCTATCTATATAAAGGGCAAAATTGCCGCCACCTGCTGTTAAAATGCAAAAAAATTGCAAAAAAATCAACTTTTTTCATTTTTTACAGCACTTTTGTTCGCGGGAAGGATTTATATAGGTGTAAGTACATGCGTAAGCCACCTCGCTGTGCGCCCCTTTAGTTAACCTTATTCCCCATTCTTAACAGCCATGAGCACCACACCTCTTTATACAAAGCCTTTCAATATCCCAGCCGGTACCTCTCTTAATGATGAGCCGTTGCCTGCCGGTACCATCTTAGTGCAGCGCTCTGCCAACCATAGCAAGCAACCGCCAACCAATGGGGAGCACTATGAGTTTACGGAGACTTTTAATGCGCGTGCAGAGCTGTACGCCTTGTTGCGCGTTACCTACCGTGTGGAAGACTGGGGCAGTGTGACGCTGGATGATGCGCCCATTATGGATTTAACTTATACGGCGGAAGCCCCGACCGGGACTTATGGCGGACATGTTGCTTGGCAAAAAACGCATACTTGTCCTATCTTGTTCGGTGAGCATACTTTGGAGTTTATTTATGATAATATTACGATGTCAGACCCCAACATGAATCGCATTGTGTGCGAGTATTCTTACGAGGCTGTGTGGTGCGAAGCGGGCGGCAACAAAGATAAAACCATCTGTGCCTGTTCGGCAAATACTTGCAGTGCAGAGGGTGGTGAGTTGGCAGATGCCGCCTTTGTTTCTTCTTCCGCAGGTACGGCGGTGGTGCAGTTGATAACGGAGGACAGCATGGTGTGGAGCTGTAACATGGGTACGTTGCGTGGTTTTGGTACAATGTTGAGCGGTAAGGTGCAGCTGGAGGCAAAGCAGCTTGCTGCTTCGTTGGCGCACCCTGCTGCTCTTAGGTTTAACCACCCCATGGCGGCACGTTTGGTTCTGCCCGAGACCGGAATTACCACCGGGTGCCGCATGGAAATAGAGCAGGGGTATCGTGTGATTGCGCTGCGCTATTACGAGGATGGTTCTATTCGTCCCATTGGTGTAGATGTTGCAGGTGGTGGTGTGGTAACCTTGCAGCAGGATGCAGACGGCACCCCTGTTTCTCTCCGTTGGCAGGATGCCACCGGGGCGGCGTGGCTTTTTTCTGCAGCGTCCGGCGAGCTAATTTCTTATACCGGCCCGGAGCAAGTGGCGGTTGATGCCACCGCTGTTGCCGAGCATTTGGTGGTAAAACGCGCCGAATCCGACCAATCTCTGCGCCAGATTTTCAGCACTTGGGATGGTTTGTTGAATGTGGAAAATATCTCTGCTTCCGGTTACAGGGTGGCATTATACACAGCCTCGCAGGTGAGCGGGCAGGATGCCGCCGGTTTTTATACCCTGCAAGAGGGGGCGGTGCCCTTTAAGTCGTTCGATGTTCTTTACACGGAATCTGCCGGGCTTACGGTGACGGAGCATGCACCCAATCGGCAGGATTTTGTCTGTACTTGGTCGCAAGAACTCGGCGGCGGTTGGTCTTTGTTGCGTGGTGCGGTGCCTACGGAACAAGTGTGCATCAGTAAGGTGCGTACGCAGTTAGAGCCACCCGTGGCAGGTAATTTTGAGGTGTGGCAACTGGTAACTACCACCTCTGCCAATGGGGTGGTAGCCGCATGTGAATGCGAGATTTTCCAAACCACACCCGCAGGCAATTTGTTGCTGGTGCGGGTGGAGGGCTTCGGCTCCGAGTCGCAGCGCTCAACAACCTATGAATATGACGGTGCCGGCAATGTGGTGCGCACCACGGATGCCGCCGGTCTTACTACCGAGCATTGGTACGATACCACAGGCCGCATCGTCAAATCTTTTACCCCATGGCGTTCCGGTGATTACATGCAGATTATCGACTATAGCTACGCCTATTCCGATTCTGCCCGCTACAGCAATGAGCCGGCTTCCGTTACTCGTAAATTGCGTAAGGTGGGCGACAATACCATGGTAACGCTCAGCACTGAGACGCATACCTATTCCGTCAGCAATGGCATCAAGCGCGAGGAAATCCGTACTACTGCTGCCGGCTCCTCCCATACGCATCTTGAAGTGACGGAAACATGGACGAACGATGCCCCCAATTCTCTGGATAAGGGGCGCATTCGCATGACTCAGGGCAACGATGGTGTTCAGACATGGTACACCTACGAATCCTCGACTTCTCACGGTGCAATCTATACCATCACAACGGAAACTCGTGTAGATGGTGAACCTGTTG
>SUVM01000046.1 GCA_015062015.1 Akkermansiaceae bacterium
ACAATACGGCCAAGCTCTTCCAATTCATTTTCTTTCAGGTAATTTTTTGCCACCACGACATCCGTCTTGACTATCTTACCATGCGGAGCCTTCTCCCAAGTTGTCAGCCCCATGTGCTCCACATCAGCATCGGCGCGTTCCATAATCAGCTCTGCAGCGGTATGCCCATGGACGGCATAGTGAAGCTTGTTCTGAACCTTAGCATAAAAAGCACGGGTCTCTGGTGCATGGGCATCGTAATCCATGCTGGTAGCATAGATATCTGTAATCTTCTGGTAGAAGCGGCGCTCGCTCAAGCGAATCTCGCGAATCTCTGCCAGCAGGTGCTCAAAGTAATCCTGCCCCAGAAATTTGCCGTTCTCCATACGCTTGCGGTCAAGCACATAGCCACGAATGGCAAAATCTCTCAATACCGCTGTAGCCCATTGGCGAAATTGAGTCGCCCGCTTGCTGTTGACTCTGTAACCAACAGCAATGATAATGTCAAGGTTATAGAAAAGAGTTTCTCTATTAACGTTTCGATTCCCCTCTTTTTGAACCTGTCGGATTTTCCGACAGGTTGAGCTTTCCTCCAATTCCTCATCAGCATAGATGTGTTGAATATGCTCCAGAACATTTGTTCTCGAGCTGCCATACAACGATGCAAGCATCTGCTGAGTCAGCCATACAGTATCATCTTCCAAGCGCACCTCTATCCCCTCCGCATCGCCTTGCATAGCGAAGATTAGGAACTCAGCTGTACTATTGCGAATCTGTTGGTTCTTTTTCATAGCATGAATAAAAGGCTGTAGGAAATGAGAGGAATAAGAATCACTACTGCGTTCGCATTATACCTCTTATCCAAGTTTTTTCCAGCCTAAAATGAGTCAGGTATCATTCTTAAACTGCTTGAGTGTGGGGGGGCATAGCGTTTGTGCAAGGGGTGCCAGTTTAGGATGTTTTTGCGGGAGGTTGCGGTGTCTACATTCTTGGCGGTGTCTTTTTCAACCTCCTGCCACTGGGCGAATTCGATTTCTGCAACGCTAACTAATTTCCGGTTGAAGCATCAGGCATTGTTTCTTAATTATCTGAATGTCTAAATTTAATATCGATATCTTTTCATTACGCCTGTACTCACATTCAACATTACAAATTCTCTCTTTCTTTCACAAAAGGCGGCTCGCCAAACAAGTTGTTTTTCTACTCCAAGGAAACCGGAAATTTCCTCTTTCTGTATAATTCTATTAGTTTGCGTATCCAGTACAATGATGATGACATCTTTGCGGTGGCTCCGGAAAATGCTTTTAAACCAGTCAGATGAGCCTATGTGGCGGCCATAGCTCGGAAATTTGTACAGCACAAGGCACGCCAGATTACCATGCGCGGATACGCAGCAAGGTGCCATTTGATACCTACCATCATTCGCACCAAAATCACTGAGGGAATATTCTCTCCATGGTTTAAGGTGACGATAAAAAATGATTTTTTGCCAGTGTTCTGCAGAATAATCTGCCGAGGATTCATAAAAATATGCCAAGGTATTCATATCCAAAGACTCACCAAGCAAAGAGGAGGATACCCCTGTATTTGGCAGGCTTTTATGCCGAGGCTCATTGTAAAATGAGATGATTGGAGTAAGCCGACGTTGGTTATCATATGCCAGAGCTAATACGCCGGAAAAATCGTTATGTTCGAGCCCTTTGCAATATTGCCCCACTATCGCAGAAGCGTAGGGATGGATACGACGACAGTTATTCAGAAAGGAACCTAATTGGTTGAAAGCCGGTGGCGGATTGTATGCCGTCTTTATCAGAGAATTGTAAAATGAGAGAGATGGGTACCATACACATTTTTTTTCAGACGATTCCGTAGACATGCCGTCAGGTTGCCAAAGAATGTCTTGGTTTACGGTGTATGTAGTCTCCGAGTTTAGGGCGAGTTTATCATTAACAAAATTGTATATGAGGATATTACCGTCACTGCTCCATATCATTAGTTGATTGCCGGAATCTGAGTAGGCAATACCCTGATAAACTCCTGGAAATTCAGGAAGAGGAATTGAACTTTCTGCAATCAATCTTGCTTTTGAATTAAGTTGCAGATTGTCTGGATGGGAGGACTCATGATCGATAGTTGATTTTTGTGAATTATTAGAAATACATTGTCTACATGATAATAACGATAAACAGGAGATAGACAATATTATACAGACATATGAAGTTAAAATTCGTCTATAAACCCAGGAGGAGATATTCTTCATACGAGAATTTATGGCTTTGATTGAGGTGCGCCCCATTTATTACCTAATGGCGAAAGCGTTTAAGGAATACCTAAAGCCGATTCTTAGGGCTGTGACCATTCTAGTGATTTTGTGTTAATTGTCAACTCTAATTATTTGTGTTTTTGTAGCGCGCAAGCACGGAGAACATACGCAAAAAATCGCCGCAGGGGGGGGTAGTCTTTTCTCTGTTAGTCGAGCCGTTTGTCATTTGTAAGAGCTATGCTAAATTTCAAAAAGGCTGTCTCCTTGCGGAGTGTGGGTATTGGGAGAGAGCGAGAGAGAGTAAATTTTGTTTGAATCGGCATATAATGCTTGGAATTTTGTTGCCGAGGGTGTAGAATACAAGGCGATGAGAAGACCACCTATACCCGGGTTGGTGTTGGCAGACGGATGGCTGGCACCGTATGAGCGCGAAATTAAAGCTCGCATGCGATTGTATGATGGGCAGTTACAACGTGTGTGCCGCCGCTATGGCTCTCTGTTAGAGTGTGCCAACGGTCATACCCGCATGGGGTTTAATCGGGATTCTGCCACCGGCGAGTGGATATACCGGGAATGGGCTCCCGGGGCGCGCGCCCTATATCTCATTGGCGATTTTAATGGGTGGAACCGCCAAAGCCACCCCATGCAAATGGGGGCGGACGGCGTGTGGCAGTTGCGTTTGCCGGCAGATGCCTTGGCGCACGGGCAACATGTGAAAGTGCATGTGATTGGGGCGGATAATGTAGGCAAAGACCGCATGCCGGCTTGGATTCGCTATACAGAGCAAGACCCCGCCACATACGATTACAGCGGCATTATATGGGAGCCCGCAACGCCCTACCAATGGAAGAATACCCGTTGGAACCCGGCCAATGTTAAGACGCCTTTTATTTACGAAACGCACGTCGGTATGGCCGGAGAGGAGGAGCGCATCCATACATACCGCGAGTTTGCGGAAAATGTATTGCCCCGCGTTAAAAAGCTGGGTTACAATGTAATACAGCTTATGGCGGTGCAAGAGCATCCGTACTACGGCTCATTCGGGTACCATGTTTCGTCATTTTTTGCACCATGCAATCGTTTTGGTACGCCGGAGGATTTGAAGTATCTTATCGACACGGCGCATGGTATGGGGGTAGCCGTGTTGTTGGATGTGGTGCATTCTCATGCAGTGAAGAACGAGGCAGAGGGCTTGAATAACTTTGATGGCTCCGGTGGCCAGTATTTCAAGGCCGGAGAGCGCGATAGCCGCCACCCGGATTGGGATAGCTGCCTGTTTGATTACGGGCGCAATGAGGTAATAGAGTTTTTGCTGAGCAACCTGCGTTATTGGTTGGAGGAGTTCCGCTTCGACGGTTTCCGCTTCGATGGCGTTACCAGTATGCTCTACCTGCACCATGGCCACGAGCCCTTTACAGATTTAGGGTGCTACTTTAATACCATGGTGAACATAGATGCCGTTACCTATTTGCAGTTGGCGGCCACGTTGGTGCAGCAGGTGTGCCCCGGGGCATTTGCCATTGCGGAAGATATGTCGGGCATGCCCGGTTTGTGCCGTCCGGTAGACGAAGGGGGCTTTGGGTTTACGCACCGCTTGGCCATGGGCTTGCCGGATTATTGGATTAAGCTGCTCAAAGAAAAGAAAGACGAGGAGTGGAGTGTGGGCGATATTTGGTATACCCTTATCAACCGCCGGTACGGCGAGCCCAATATTGCCTACGCCGAGAGCCACGACCAAGCCCTCGTGGGCGATAAAACTATAGCGTTCCGCCTTATGGATGCCGAGATGTATACCCACATGAGCTGCACTACCCCCAGTTTGATTGTGGACCGCGGTATGGCTTTGCATAAGATGATACGCTTGGCTACGCTTGCCGCAGGGGGCGAGGGCTGGCTTAACTTCATGGGTAACGAGTTTGGCCACCCGGAGTGGATAGATTTTCCGCGAGAGGGCAATGGCAATTCCTACAAGTATTGCCGCCGCCAGTGGGGATTGGTGGATAATGATTTATTGCGTTATCGCTATCTTAATGAGTTTGACCGCGCCATGGTAAAATTGGCGCAGGAGACGGATTTGCTTTCCGCCCCGCCCGCGCGCCCGCTTAACATGGATGAAACGAACCAAGTGATGGCGTTTGAGCGCGGCGGCTTGGTGTTTGTCTTTAATTGGAGCGGGGAGCGTGCGATTCCGAATTATTTGTTCCCCGCCCCGGCACATGGGGAGTGGCGCGTTGTGCTGGACTCGGACGACCTGCGCTTCGGCGGTTTCGGGCGGCAGGACCACGCCGTGAATCACTTTACCGACAAAGCACAAAACCTCTCTGTGTATGTGTTGCCCCGCAGTGTTATCGTGCTGGCGCGCTCTTACCGAGGCGGGCGTAGATTTTGATGCGGCAGGGCTATGGCGAAACATTCATTTCGAGGCATGCGCCGAGCGTTGAGACCCGATGCGCTCATCATCACCCTTGTGTTGGTGTGTGTGGGCTTGCTTACGGGTAAATACGCACCATCTTGGGGCTCTGTGCTACCCGATGCGGTGCACGAGGCTTTGGCCGATACCAAGGCGGATGCCGATTTTGGTGCAGCGGCTTCTTTTGACGGTGAGTCTGACGAGGTGGTGAACCACAACCTCAAGTTGATGCCTGCTGCCGATAAGTGTGAGCCACTTACTTTCCTTATGTTCAATGCGCATAATTATTTTGTGCGCGAAGACGACCAGCGCTCCCGCTATAAAATTACGATTAAAAAAGAAAGTGAGCGAGAGGCCGTTGCTGATGTGATAGCTTCTGCCGCACCGCAAATTGTGGGGCTGGTGGAAATGGGCGGTCCGCGTGCCGTGGAAGATTTGCAGATGCGTTTGCGCGCCCGTGGTTTGGATTACCCTTATTCGCGCGTCTTAACACGCGGTGGAGAAGACCGCGCTTTAGCAGTATTATCGCAACACCCTATTGTGCAGGATCATTCTCGCGCCAACTGTGCTTTGCATGGCAATAAACGCCAGAAAATGTTGCGCGGTATTCTCGATGTGACTGTGCGCGTGGGTGGCGAACGCTATTTCCGGGTAGTTGGGGCACACCTCAAATCCCGCGTGTCGGACGACCCGGCCGCCGCAACGGCTCGCCGTGCATTGGAGGCGCGTACCTTGGCCATGTACCTTCAGCAGGAAATGCGCAAGCAACCCCTGATGCCTTTTGTGGTGTACGGAGATTGGAACGATGGCCCGGCGGATGATTCTCTTAAAATTTTGCGGCACGGCATGTCGGCAGACGCGGCTTTAACCCGAGTAAAAGCGGCGGATTCTGCCGGGCTGACCTGGACCATTTATTATGCCGCAGCAGAGGAGTATTGCGTGTTTGACCAAATATACGTTAACAGTGTGTTACGCAGCCGCCGAGGGCGCAAATTGAACAGTGGGGTGGTAGATATACCCGCTGCGGCTCAAGCTGCAGATCACCGAGCCGTTTGGTGTGAGCTGCGTTGATTGAGCCTTTTCATTAAGTGGGAATATTGAGAGCTGTTTCAGCGATTGACGGATTGATTTTTTTCGTCTCCCGTGGGTTCTGTGGGGAGGATTTTAGCCCATTCAAGGAAGAGATTGCGGCGCTCGGGATAAGCAAGGATGGCAGGATGCTCCGCAATGTCTATGGCCATTTGAGCGGCCTCCGTTTTACGTTTGAGGTTACGCAGAGAATCGATGGCCCCGGTGCCGGCAAGGGTAAGAATGTAGGCTTTATCGTCTTTGGCCTTATGGGCGGCGTTTTTACGGCTGGTTTTGGGGATGCTGTTGATAATGTTGCGGTAATTGATTAACGCTTGTTCGTACTTGGCTGCGCGAGAGCAAAAAATGGCTTGTTGCAAGTATGTTCTGTTGTGCCATTCTTGTGTTAACCCGGGGATGGAGATGATTTGAGCATTGGTTTTAATGGCTTGTTCCAATGCTTGTTTGCTGCCGTTTTGGGATTGGATGTCGGCCAGTACCGTCAGTGCGAAAGCGTATTCTTCGGATAAGATGGTGCTGCCGGGGGTGGCAGAGCGTATTTCTTCTATTTCTTTGATAGTGGAGGTGATGCGCCGGGTAGCTTCTTCTGATTGGTTGATGCGGAAGAGGATAGCGGCATTGAGCACGGCGGCACGGTAGCGATACATGCTATCGAGGGCGGCTGCTTGTTCAAAGAGCTGTGCCCCTTTTTTGACGGAATCGAGCGTAAGGCATTGGGTGGACTCTCTGCCGGCCAACAGGAGGGCGCGTGCGCGCGTGTCTCTGTTGGTGGTTTTTTCTGCTAACGCTTCCAGCAGGTGTAAGGCTTGTTGGTGGTTACCTTCATCTGCGTATATATTCGCCAGTGTGAGAGAGATGGCCTCTCTTACGTCGTCTCTCAAGGTCGTTTCTAAGCTCTCTCGGAGAAAGTTTTTGTGGTTTTCTGTTAAATAGCCGCTGGTTTGTTCGCAATCTAAGGCATGGAGGTATAGGCCATAGTAGTACAAAACGCGTTTAATGGGCCAATTATGGCGGTGTTTGGTCGTAAATTGGCTCAGTTTGCTGAGCGCAGCAGAGAATTCTCCGTTCTCTAAATCAATTTGTGTTAACAACAATGTGCCGTCTGCCAGTTCATCTGCGGTGGGGCTCATGCCCAATACGCGTTCTACCTCTGCTTTGGCTTGTTGGGCATCTCTTTTGATGATAAGGCCGGCATGGGTTAACAGCAAGGCGCGTTGTACGGCCGGCGGGGCGTCGGTAGCAAGCAATTCTGCCACTTTCTCGTTATTACCGGCTGCCCGTGCGCAGTATAAGGCGTTGCTCATGGCGATGGGCACCAAATCTGCCGGGGCTTTTGCTGCACATTGCAGGTAGGTTTCCATGGCTTGCGGTGTTTTGGCATCCATGGTTTGAGCTGTTAAGAAAAGGCTGTATGCATCTTTTTTGGCATCGGGAATCGGGGTAAGAAAGTCATTTGCTTGGTCCGTTTTCCCTTCGCGGATGAGGTAATCTGCATGCAGATTGCTTATTTGAACAGTGGCCGGCAAATAGACCGGATCCAAATTGAGGGCGTGGTGTACCAAGGTGGCTCCGGTTTCTGCATAAGCGGTGTTTTGCAGAGCAATGCGTTGGAGTATAGAATAGGCTAACAGGGCTCTGTGTAGGGAATTACTGTCTTTTGCCCATTCTTCGAGCTTGCGGTGGGCATATTTGCTGGTGATAAAAGCCCCGCGCTTTTCCAGGCGCCGGAAGGCTTCCTCCGCTAAGTCGGATTCCGGGTGGGTGGAGATGAATTGCAGCAGGATTTCTTCTCCCTTCCCGGAAGTTGTGCCGGCGGCGGCCTCTTGGTCGTAAAAGACTTCTGCCAGCAGAATGCGGCTGTATTCCCTCTGTCTTGTGGGGGCAGAGGCCTCTACTTTCTTGCAGAGGGTAAGGGCTTGGTCAAACTCTTTGTTTTGGCGGTGTTGCTCTGCCGCCAACAATAACAGGCCGCTGCTTATAGCTGCATCTTTGGCCCCGAGTTTGCCGGTCTTGCTTGTGTCTGCGTTGTTGTGGCGGGTAATCTGTATTTCTGCCAAGGCGAGTTGGGCTAATGCGGCAATGTGCTCGTCTGTACTGTTGCAGAGCGGCTGCAACAGTTCTTCTCCGTTTTTTGTATGGCGTGCGCAGTAGATGATACCCTTGGCGGCAAAGGGGTAATACTCGCTGTCGGGCGGTACTTGGAGGAGGGCGGCTACAGCCTCTTGGTTGCGGTTGAGAGCTATGAGGGAACGGCCTTTCCAATATTGGGCGGCAGCGGTTTGCGGGCAGCCCTCTAAAGCTTGTAGCGCAACATCTGCCCGGCCGTTACGCAAGGCTTGTTCTGCCTGCTGCACATCTGCCGTGGCGGTACTGATGATAGCCGGCAGCGATAAAATGAAAAGGTGAGAGAGCTTCATTGTTGTGCAAAATGTAAGTGTGGATAGGGGAGGGGGGGGAGAGGGTTAAGGAGCCTCGGGCGGTGCAGGGGCTTGTTGCGGGGCTTCTTTCCACAAAAAGCGGGAAATGAACGTTTTGCCGGACGCCGTGAGATGGGCGGTTTTACTGTTGCCGTTGATTCTGCCGGAAGTGCAGTGTTTTTGCACCACTGGCATGGGTTTGCAGCGTGTTACGGTAGGGGTGGTGGTTTCCGTTGCAGATGGGTAAATAGCTATGGGCAAACCGGCTGCGGTGAAAGCGATTTCCAGGGCGGGTGTTTCGCGGCTCCAGTCTCCTTTGTATAAAAAAGGATGCCGCTCTAAAATATCCATCCCCTCCACGCGCGGAACACGGACTCTGTAGTGCTCCTCCAACGTGGCAAAGTAGGCCTCTATGGAAAACGCCCGACCATCCTTGCAGGCCAACAGTGCATCCGCCGCGTTGAACCCGATGAGGTTGTGCCCGTGGAAAAGCCCGTGTTTGTTGGCAGCCGGCCCGAATTTGTAGAACTCGGAGTGCACCATGAGGCATAGCTCTAAATGGCAGTGGGCGCGTACATTGTTGGGAATCCCCTTACCGGTGTAGCCTAAAATGCCGATAGTATCTCCGTACGTTACCTGTTGCCCGGTTTCGCAAGTGGTGGTTTTGAGGTGGGCGTATAAACTGTAAATGGTACCTTCCGGCGTGTTGTGTGCAATGACTACATATTTACCGTAGTTGCTGGCCCCGGCATTATCGCACACATACGCCACCACCCCGGGTGCCACCGGGTGTACTTCGTCCAGTGGTTCTCCCTCGGCATCTCGGCGCACGGGTTTTATATCTATTCCCTCGTGCAGTTGGGTGAATACCTGTGTGCCGTTGTGTGCTTTGATGGGAGTGCGCGTGTAGCCGTAAGTGCCGGCTTGGTAGGGTTTGGTCAGTTTGCCGTCTACCCAGCGCTCACAATACATGTAAAAATCTTCGTCTGCATTGCGGAAGAGGGCATCGTTCTCCGTTGGCAGGCGGTAAATCAAATCCTCTGCCGAGAAAGCGGGCAGTGTGCCCGCTAAGGCAATCAGGGCTGCACGGAGAACGTTTCTCATGGTGGGTGAGGGAGGGGGCGTGACCCGGTATTCGGGCTTAATTGAAAATTTCGCCAACGGTTCTGCCGGTAAAGTCTCTACGTTGTTGCACATCCTTGGGCATCTTGGGGATGGGGCGAGGATTCTTGCTCAGGTAGCGCTTTTCTTCAATTTCCGGGTTGATGGGTTCCACCGTACGCGAGATTTGCTTAAGGTCGTAGCCGTTGAGCCCGCTCCAAATTTTAAGGATGCCGTCAGAAACCGGGGCAATGCGCATGGGCTCCATCGCTAGGCCATTCACCACAGGCAGCAATAACATGCCGGTTTTCTCCATCGTTTGGTGGTAGAGGTGGTTTCTCCACTCCGGTTTGGCATAAAGGGTAACACCGTAAGAGCCGTTTACGGGATCGAGCTCCGACTGGAATTTGGCAAAGTGATTCAGCGTCATCATCGGCGAGCGAGTGTAGGCGATGTTGTTGTAATAAACAATATGACGCGCACTGGTATAGGCGGACGGGTCATCGTGGGCCTCTTGTGCCATAAAGAACACCGGGTATGTTTTCTGCTGGCAAGCTGTACCGAACATGGCGGCAGCACCGGCTGCCAGGATGGAGGCTGTGCGGATTAAGTTCATATGTTAGCGTGTCGTTGGTGTAAATTCCGTTTCTCACTATACCACACGTTGCGCCGCATGGCGAGCGAAAAACGCTATCCTTTCAGAAAAGATTTGCTTTGGATGCAGTAGTGCAGACCGCTCCACAGGGTAAGTACAACGCTGAGCCACATGGTGATGGTACGCAGCCAGTAGCCGCCATCTCCCACGGAGAGCGAGCGCAGCGGCTCGGGCAGGTTGGCGGCATAGCATAAATGTACCAAACATGCGATGCAGTATGTTAATTGAATAGCTGTTTTCCACTTGCCGCTGCGGTCTGCCGCCATCACTTTACCTTGCTCTACGGCTAATTGGCGCAAACCTGTTACCAAAAACTCCCGGAATACGATAAGAATTGTAACCCAGAACGGGCAGATGCCCACATAGGAGAGATAAACAAAGGCCGCACACACCAAAATCTTGTCCGCTAAGGGATCCATCAGTTTGCCGAAGTTTGTGACCAAGTTATATTTTCGGGCAATGTAGCCGTCTAAAAAGTCGCTGATGGCTCCTACAATGAAAGCCCACAGGGCAATGCTTAAGCCGATGGTGAACGGAGAGAACCAAGAGGTTACGGCGGCGTTGTCCATGGGGCAAGCCCCGGTTACGGGTTGCACCCCATCTACAGTCAGCGCTATGGTGAAAACGATGACAAGAAAAATGCGAATAAGTGTGATTGTGTTCGGCAGATTTAGCATGTACACCACTATTTATACCCCTGCAAAGGTGTTCTGGCAAGTCAAAATCCCGCCAGTTTTGCCACAAGTTCATATTTTCTGACATAATCTGTACTTGAAAGGCGGTATTTTTTTGGTATATTGGAAGGCATGAATGGTTTTCGTATAGCGATTCTCAGCCTCATGGTAGTAGTGGTGGCCTTGGTGGCCGTTGCTGTTTTGGTGGTTTTGCCTAACCAACAAATGGCTTATGAGGACTACACGCGTGCGCAGCAGCGCGAGGCCGATGCCCGAGCCCACGAGCAGCGGGACCGCGATGCGGCAGAAGGAACCACCGGTTTGGAGGTGCCGGAGCATGTGCTTAAAAGCCGCGAGAATTCTGCCCGTTCTAAGGAGGAGCTTAAGGAAAACGAGGAAAAGCGCTTCTTGGATATGGAAGAGGAAAAAGCCCGGCGCAAGGAGTTGGCAGAAAAAGAAGCCACCCGTGCTCGCGAGGCTGCGCAAGCTACCGCCCTCGGTATTGTGATGGAGGTGGACCCCGAGTACGGCTCGTTCTTTACCTTCAAGCCTATCGGTAATTCTGTGCTGAGCGTGGGGCAGGTTATAGCCGTGCGCCGGGACGAATCCGAATTCGTCGTCTGCGAAGCCAAGATTACTAAGTATTACGAGGACCATGGCGTTTATTCGGCAGAACTTTGCCCCCAGAGCTTTATGGGCGGAGAGCAAGAAAAGACTCCCGCTCCTGCACCCGGCAATTTTGTCATCCAGACCCCGTTTCAAACGGCTCAGCAGCTCCGTGCCAATGCTCAGGAGGAATTGGAAAACGCCGCCGATGGGGAAATATTGCCCCAACCTTAAACGATAACGCGCCGTCTCTTGTCCGTTATGGCAAATACCAATACATCCGCTCTTTTTGGCCGTAGCCCGAGTTTTTCTTTCGAGTTTTTCCCGCCGAAAACTCAGGAAGGAGCCGATGCGCTGCTGGATACGGTAGTGAAGCTGCAAGAGTTTCAGCCTAGTTTTGTGAGCGTAACGTACGGTGCCGGTGGCGGCTCGCGAGAGCTGACGCGCTCTGTCGTGCACGATATGGTGGCGAGAGGCATACCTACGGTGCCGCATTTAACCTGCGTTGGCCATACAGAGCAAGAGATTGCTGAAATATTGGAGGGCTACACCGCAGCCGGGGCTCATGCGATTTTGGCTTTGCGTGGCGACCCTCCGCGTAACCGCCCTTACGACCCTTCCAAAGATGCTTTTCGCCATGCCTCCGAGCTCGTGCATTTCATCCGTCAATGGGAGTCCGAACACCGCTTGCCGCAACGCTTAACCATTGGTGTTGCCGGCTTCTGCGAGGGGCATCCCGATACGCGCAATCGCATCCGCGAGATGGATTATCTGAAAGCCAAGATAGATGAAGGGGCAGATTACATATGCACGCAGCTCTTTTTTGATAATCATGCATTTTTTGATTTTAGAGATCGCTGCCGCTTAGTAGGCATAGATGTGCCTATTATAGCCGGAATCATGCCTGTTACCTCGATTTCCGGCATGAACCGCATGGCAGAGCTCTCTGCCGGAACGAATTTCCCGGCTCGTCTCTTCAAAGCCATGTTACGCGCCGGCGGAGATCGCTCCAGCATCGAGCGCATCGGCATCATTTACGCCAGCAACCAGTGCTCCGAATTGCTGGACGCAGATGTAGACGGTATTCACTTCTATACCCTTAATAAATCCAAAGCCACTTTGGAGATTTACCGCAACCTTGGCATCAACAACTACGTTGCTATTGACCGCCTCCGTATGCTTAACAATATTTATAAATACTGAACCATGGACACGAACACCACCAAACCCACCCCGGAAGAAGAACCCCTCACCCCGGAAGAAATTAAAGCCATCGGAGAAATCCAAATCGGCCCCGCTAAGCACGAAGTATTCCTTAACAAACACTACAAAAAGCTTATTGCCGTAGGTGCCGTCGTTGCAGTGGCTGCCACTACAGCCATTGGCCTGTATGCCCATGGAGAGCAAAAAGAAAAAAATGCCGCAGCCTTAATGGTGCAAGCCGGTGCACCTACTCCGGCCGCGTATGACGATGCCGCCCTGAAGAGGATTCAGGCAGATTACCCCGAAACAAACTCGGCAGAAACGGCTAAAATGTATGCCGCGCTTCGTGCCATGACGGATGCCTCCGATACCGCCGCTGTAGATACCATGAAGCAGCTGGCAGATTCTGCTAAAAGCGCTATTCATCGTCAGCGTGCCTGCGCGGCACTGGCTTACTACTACATGGATCAGGGAGATTCAGATCAAGCAATAGTGTACTGGACCAAAATCATTCAAATGCCCGCCGGCCCGTATTCTGCCCGCGCCTTTGTTTACCTTTGTGATATTGCCTGGGGCAAAGGCAAAACAGACGAAGCATACCAGTACCTCATGCAATTGCAAGAGCTTTACCCCAACAGTGCCGTGCTGATGGACTCTATACAATTTGTAGGCATTCGCAAGATTTTGTTGGAAAATAAAGCAGAAATGCCCATTGTTGAGAAGCCTGAAAATGCCATCTTCAACCAGAGTTTCGGTGAGCCTCAGCAACCTGCTCAGCCGGGCGTTACCGTGCCAGAGTTCCGTGGTACCATACCCGATGCGGCACCCGTTTCGGCACCTCAGCCCACGGCTCCTACAACGGACTTCCCGTCTGTTTGATGTATTCATCAGTTAACCGTATCGAGTCATGGGGCTTTTTCAGGATAATTTTTCGATGTTGTCCGAGCTGGAACGCTTGGCTGCCATGGTGGCAGACCCCGTACGGATTTACGAAATCGGGGCGGACCAATGGCCACTGGCCATGATAGCCAGCGGACTTGTTACCGGCAATGATCCCGACAAATTGCCGCAAAATTTGCAGGCATACAACATATTTGTTCAAAAAGTGACCCCCGCTGCTCGCGGGGCTGCCCTTAAGCAACTGGTGCGCTTTATCTCCGGGCGTAAAGGGGAGGGGTGGCGTGCTCTCATCCCCTTTGCCCTTGCAGAGCCCGAGGCCCTGATTAGCAGTGCCGCTGCCATGCAACTGGCTACCTTGGCTCAGCCGTCGGATGCTTCTAAACTTTATGGCGTTGAGGCCTTAGTGCATGTTTTTGCTACGCAGGAGACAGCTAACCCCGCCGCGCTTTCCGGCCTGTTGGGGTTGAGCGATATGCGCGCCCTGCCGTTGCTTAACAAGCTCAATACATTGCCGGCCGAACGCTGGCAGAGCATATTAGCTGTACTCACGCCGCCGGCCAACCACCTCAGCTACCAATGGGCCCTCGCTTTGTTGGAGTCTCAGCCTGCTTTAGCCGCAGAAATAGCGGCTCTGATAGCTCGTATGGCTCCATCGGCCGAATGCGTAGTGGACCTTGTGTTGCCGATTCCTACTTGGGCATTCGAAAAACCCGCTCCCCAGCCCCTTCATGGCTGGACCCGCCCCGAGTACTTCGCGCGCATGCTCCCTGTGCTCAGCAAGCACCTCGGCTCCTCGCAAATCGACCATCTTCGCCTCCTTTTCCGCAACTAACCCGTATTTTAGACTTGATTTCTGCCGGGAAATCATGTCTAATACCCTCCGTTTTTACGGCCTCGTAGTTCAATGGATAGAACGGCCCTCTCCTAAAGGGCAGATGTGGGTTCGATTCCCGCCGAGGCTGTTTGTTTATTATGCGCTATTTAGCGCAGTAGTTGATTTTGCTTGTTTTATGTTGCTGTATAGTGCTAACCCCGCAGGGGATGAGAACCTGCGGGGTGTTCTGAAAACTTAACTAAGGATAATAGCGATGGTTTTCATTAGCGGTGCAAACTTTCCGTTACCAGCAGTCGGTTTGCGGGGTGACGGATTATGGACCAATTATAATCGCAAAAGAAGAATACCATATCTTGGGGGGCTTGTCAAGGTGCGGTGTTGATTTGGATGATGCGGTCTGAGTGGATTTTGAGTTCGTCTGTGATGTGTTGGGTGTCCATTTGTACGCAGTAAACTCTAAGTCCTTCTCGCCGCGCTAGTTTG
>SUVM01000047.1 GCA_015062015.1 Akkermansiaceae bacterium
CTGCTGCCCCAAGGCCACCCCGAGAAGAATAAGCGTGTTCTTGCCATGGTGCGCCAAATGGACGCCCTCGGCTTCGGCAACTGCACCAACCTTTACGAGTGCGAGGCCGCTTGCCCCAAGGGTATCAGCGTAGACAACATCGCCAAGCTCAACCGCGACTATATGATCGCTTGCGCTTCCGAGGCCTTCGGCGTATTCTCCTAAACAATACCCATACCTCATCTTCTGCCGGAGCAGGGGGCTCATCCCCTTGCTTCGGTAACTTTTTTCCCCTCTTCCTTGGCCGTGGGGTATTAAAAGAGCCGTTACTCTTTGTGTGAGTAACGGCTCGTTATGTGATGTTTTACTTGAAAATCTTTCCGTTTCGCTTAACGGCGGCGGCGGCGTGCTGCCAACCCGGCCAAGGCCAACAGAGACAGCGTGGCTGTAGTCGGCTCGGGGATAACTTTTTCTAGCTTAGCACTATAGATGGTGACATCGGATGGTTGTCCTCCTTTCCCGATATTGACACGCCCACCGAAGGAAAATTGTTCCACTGTCTTATTCAAATCAGTGGAGCTCAAGGTTGCGTAATCGACTAGTTCATCCCCAACATACATGGATACTTTACCCTGACCATCGCTGTGGATACTTAAAGTAAAGGGGGTGTTTAATGTGGCGGAAATGCTCTTTACGGTGTCGGCTTCAGTAGGAGAGCTGAAGCCATTTTTATCAAGTACAAATTTAGAGTCATCCTTGTAATAAGCGCATTTCCAGTTGTCTCCGTGGTCGTTGTTATTGTCTTCAGCTCCGGCCTTGCCTAATCCTAATAATTCGGGCCATTGGTTCGTGTTTAGAGAGTTGATTTCCAGCTTGACGGTATAAATGAACTTATCTGCATAAGTTAACACATTGCCTGTTTGTGTCAGAACCTGATTAGCCATATTCAGAGTCCAACCGCCATTGGCACTTTCAGGCAGATTGGAAAGTGTCACTCCGTTGGCTAATGTGTATGCAGGTGTTGTGCCTGTGAAATCTAATGACCATATTTCTTGAGTAACTTCTGCCATCGCTACTCCGGTCAGGGCCATTAGTACTGCTAATGTTTTCTTCATGATGAGTAAGAATTGATTGGTGTGATGTTTTGTGTTTTTTGTACAGAGGATTCTCTTCCTTGCGAATCGGAATGCAGAATTCCCTGTCTACAATACAACGCCCCAGTCATACAGCATTCTAAATGCTGGTGCAAGCGAAATGTTGAAAAACATTAAAAATTATTCACTTGAAGAGATGAAAAATGTTTATAAAAGCCTGTTTCGGGAAACATTAAATTAACCTAACGTATTCATATTTCATCTTTTAGCACACTTACAGCATTTAGAATGCTGTATGATAGAGGGCGACGAGTAGTAGGCAGGCATTCTTGCATCTCATTGCGCAAGAGTGCGAGGAACTTGCGCTACCGCTTGTGAAACCATAAAACAATTCTTATTCACGATGAAAAAGACAATCATAGCACTTATGGCTGCAACTGCGATTAGCGCAGGGGCTGAGCAGCTTACGTTAACAGCTCCTACCGGTGGGACATTAGCTACCGGCGCCTCTCAGCTTAATTGGAGTGACGCGGGGGTTGGTAATCTTACCAGTTGGGAACTCAGTTTCACGATAGAGGTTCTTAAGAATACTGAAAATCAAGAGTATGCAAAGAACGGCACCATTTTCTTCACCAATGGTGCAGGTACGAAGAATAGTCTTACTTTGGATTTTTGGCGAGGGTATCTCCAACTGAACCAAAAAAATACCACAACAATTATTAATTCAAGTCCTACAACCGACTATTCGGTACAAAATGATTGTTATCTTTCAATGGGAGAAAAGGCTAATGTAACCTTGTCTTTCATTGCAACTTTGGATGATAATCAGGAAATCACGGGCGGTACATGTACTTTGACCGTTACGCCGCTTGATGATCAGGGCGCAGAGATGACCACTTCCACGTTTACCGGTAAATCTGAGGCTGTAAATTCTAAAGCTTTGGCAGCATTTGCGGATATTGAAAAGGCAAATAATAATACTCAATTAACAACCAATGGGGACGGAGTTAAGTTCTCTAACATTACACTGAAAGCTATCCCCGAGCCGACCACGGCAACGCTTTCTCTGTTGGCCTTGGCCGGGTTGGCAGCACGCCGTCGCCGCCGTTAAGGGGTGGAGGTGAAGCACTGTGATAAAGCAGAGCAACAAGACCTCACAACCAAAAACCGTTGTTCGGGAAGCAGCCCGGGCAACGGTTTTTACTTGCCAATGGGGAGCAAATGGGTATAATGAGCGGCAGAGAGATACGGAAGCTATGAAGTTTTACATTGTCACCCCCACCTATAATGCGCTGGGTTGGTTGCAGCGTTGCGTGCAATCTGTAGCGGACCAAGCATGTGAGCAGGTAGAAGTACACCATCATGTGCAGGATGGGGGCTCTGCAGACGGCACGCCGGAGTGGCTGGCCGCTTGGCAAAAGGAGCATGCCGATACCCCGGGCTATACCCTTACCTACCAAAGCGCCCCCGATAACGGTATGTATGATGCCATTAACAAGGCTTGGGCGCAAATGCCGGCGGATGCCGATGTAACGGCCCACCTCAACAGCGATGAGCAGTACCTGCCCGCAGGGCTTAAAAAAATAGCTGCCGAGTTGGCAGCCCACCCCAAGGCAGACATAGCCATTAGCTCTTACGTCATCTTTGACGCGCAGAACCGTTACATTTGCCACCGCCGCCCCATACGCCCGTATAAATGGATAAGCCGCACCGTGTGTGAGATTGTGACCTGCGCCTGCTTCCACCGTGTGCCGGGTTTTGTGCGGCATGGGGTGCGTTTTAATCCGCATTGGCGTTCTATCGGCGATTTGGTGATGTATAGCGAAATCGTCAACACCTCGCCGCGCTTTTTGGTGTTGCCCAATGTGGTTGCTTCCGCTTTTGCTGTGACGGGCAGCAATTTGGCGTGGACGGATGTTACCCGCCGAGAGTGGCCGGAGTATTATGCCACCGTGCCGGCCCTGTACCGAGCCTTGAGCAAGTTGGCTGCTTTTTGCAGCAACCTCAAACGCCGCTCTTGCGACTTGTGGTACCCCGCGCCAACCCTGTACGATATTTACCATAAAGACGCCGCCGCGCGCACGCGCCATCTCATTAAACGCCCCACCAGCCATTGGGGCTGCCGTACCGAAGGCGTAGACGAGTAACGCTAAAGCAGGCTTTTTTTATTTCCTCGTATTTTGGGGGTCTGCCGCAAATAAAGCTGTACAGTGCCGCAGAATGCGTGTACAATGGCAGGGATGAAAGCTTTGTTCAGAAAATTGATGCTCGTGGCGGCAGCCTTCCTCTGTGTTATCCCGGCGCAGGCAGAAGAGCAGTTCAGTGCGGATGAGCTCTTGCGCGCCATGCGAGATATGACCGTCAGCCAAGATAATAAAGACGTGTTGGGCAATATCCGCAAGGGACGCAACAAAGTTCCGTTCAGCCTCAGCGCGCGTGGAGAAACTATTGTTTTCCAGTATAAGCAAAACAATGCCTGGAGCCGCTTTGATGTTCGCATTAAAGAAAAATCCGTAGATTTAATTCGTGTGGTTAAGGGTAAGGCCCAGGTGATGGCTCCCTCTGCCTATGCTACCTCCATTGCCGGTACGGATGTGTGCTACGAGGACCTCTCCCTGCGCTTCCTGTATTGGAAAGGCGGTAAAATTGTGGACGACCCCGCCAACTCCCGCATCAAGGGGCGAGATTGTTATATTGTGGAGGTCCCCAACCCCACCCCAAAAATCGGCCAATTCTCCTGGGTACGCATGTGGGTGGATAAAGAGAACGGCACCGCTTGGCAAATCGATGGCCATGGCGCAGACGGTAAACTTAAAAAGCGTTTTACCATCACCTCCATCCAAAAATTAGATGACGGCTCTTGGTTCTTTAAGCAAATGAAGCTCGAAGTGAGAGACCCTAAAAACCCCACCAAAAATATATCCATCAACTACATGGATATGCAAGACCTCAAGTAACCTCTTGCAAACGGATTTCGCCGGCTCGGGCAAAGCTCCCCGCGCCGGTAATCTTTTTACCGCACGCGTATGAAAAAGTTTTTTACCGTTGTTGCCATGATGCTGTTTCCGCTGGCTGTATTTCGCTGGGGAATGTGGGGGCTGATAGTGAATACATACCACACCGGCGAATCACTGCATGCGCTGGCGCTTTTACTGGCATCCATCGTCTTTATCGCCCTGTGGGAAGGGCTGGCGTTCCGTGCATGGATTTTGCCTTTATTCGGTCGTGCCGTTAGCCATTCGGTCTATGGGGACAACTACTCGGCAGATGACGACCCGCTTGTCGTCTTATCCAAAAACATACGCCATTTGAAAGATGCTTCCCTTTTGCCCGAGCTCGAGTCTTGCGTGCGGCAAGACGCTGCGCGTGCCCGTGGCTGGACCGAGTTGGCAGACATTCATCTGAGCGTGTTTCATTCTTCCCGAGAAGCCGTGCGTGTGTTAGAGCAGGGCGCCGCTTATGTGCGCCCGGAAGACGCGGCTATGCTACTGTACCGCGCTGCCGGTATTCTGGACACCCACTTGCACGACGCCGCCGGTGCCACAGAAATGTACCGCACGGCTGCCCGGCGCTACCCTGCTACTGTTTATGGGCGCAAAGCCGCCGCCAAAGCCTGAGCTTTCTGCATTTGGGGAAGTTCCGCTTTTTTTGTGCGGTGCGGTGCTTTGTTTTTCCTACAAAAACGCCTAGTTACCAATGTGTTGATGCCTCGCGTGCCTGTGTGAGCCACTGCCGTGGCTTGTGTGGATTTTGGGTGTGTGTGCTTGTTGCTTGTGTTTGAAGGTTAAGAGTATAGAAAAATAGTTTGCTGTGGCTGCTGCCTCTGCGTATGATGCGCCCCCGTTATCGCAACGATACGGTACGCATTATGGTGAGAAGAAACATTGTCAGACGCAGTTTGATTGGGGTAGGTGGGGTGCGTTTGTTCGACGTCCCCGGCTTGGTTTATCCGCCGGAGATGCTGGTAGAGCAGCCGGCTCCGCAAGATGACATGTTAACGGAGGTCCCGCCCTGGGCTATCAGCATCGAGCATGCGGCGGCTATTTTGCATTGCTGCCCGTCCTCGGCGCGTATCCTTCTGAATAAGGCCGATGTTGAGAAGTGTAAAGTGAAGCTACCCAAGATGAATCCCGCTTATTATTGGCGCAAATCGCAGGTGGAAGCCGTAGCGGCCGCGCGCCCGAAAGAGCTATCTGCCGTGCCGGATGCCTATATGAGCGCTACCGATGCCGCTCGTTACCTCAACGTTGCACGCAGCACACTTAACCGTTATCTTCAGCATGGCGTGCTGGCCTCCTTGCTGGTGCGTTTTCGGACTCCTGCCGGTTCTCTTTGTCTGAAGCAATTTTTCTTGCGAGACGATGTGGAGAAACTGCATAACTACCGCATTGCTCTACGGCACCGGCAGTGCCATGTGCCGATAAATGAGTATTTGCGCTTCAAGCAGGCTTCACAGGGGGGTGCATCAGAGCAAGCTAAGCCCAATCTTCGGGCCTGACGCTTTCTTTCCCTCCCATTTTCTTGCAAAAAAAAATCCCCATACCTTGCAGCATGGTGATCTGTGGGTGCACCGTTAGGTGCGTGTGCCTACCAGTGGGCAGTTGGGGAGCCGTCATTCCACTTCATCAGCGCTGTACGGCAACAGGTGCCTCCGGGGTGGGCGGCAGCGTGTTGGCAGCGGCGGTAACAGCGGTCAGGCCAAGAAGAATTGCGATTGTCTTGATCATTGCGTTTAGTTTCCTACTGATTTTGGTTGTTATTTTGTGCACGCATACGGGTGCACGCAAATGTTACTCTTTTTTTGCCATCCGTCAAGCCTAAAGTTGATTTTTTTGCATTTTTTTTCTATTTTTGTTTTCTGCTCATAGTTTGTTTTCGGACAGTGCATGCGCGGTTTACAACATTGGTATGAACCATTGAAAAGGTGCTTATCTTCTGCCGTTGCGGCGGCGGCGAGAAGGTTGACGAGAGGAGTTACGGCGCCGAGAGCTTTTGTTGGCTGTATTATTCTTTTTGGAAGAGTTGCCGGATGTTTTGTCCTGAGTTTTTTTAGGCGGGGCGGGTTTGGTGGCGGCAACGGGGGTAGGTGGCGGTGTGGCGGGGAGCACCGTATCTGCAATAGCGGCACCGGGGGCAATGGCTTTTTTGTAGGCAGCAATGCCGTTGGCCAAGCCTTGTATGATGTTGTTGCGGTAGGCGGCGTCTTGCAGGCGGGCGGCTTCTTCCTCATTAGTGGCAAAGCCCACTTGTACAATGGCACCCGGGCAATTAAGGGTGTTGAGCAGGGAGTAGCCGGTGCGGCGGCAGGCGCGGTCTGTTGCGGCGGTGCTGCCGACAAGGTGGCTGTGCAGTGTAAAGGCCAGGGCGGCATTGGCTTCGTCGTGGCGGTTGCCTTCCAGTGCTTTGTTGCCCGGGGTAAGGGGGGCGGCACAATAGGTTTCTATGCCATGGAGCGAGGGGTGACCGCCGTTGGCATGCAGGCTGATGAAGATGGCGTGGCGTGCTGCACGAGCGGTGGCTACGCGCTCGGCATCTGTGGTTTGCATGTCGGCACGGCGGGTAAGCACGGTTTTGAAGCCGCGTTTTTGCAGCTCGGCAGCCAGCTCTAGAGCCAGAGCCAGTGTGTACTGCGCTTCGTAAAATCGGGGGGTGCGGTTGCCTTCATCCGGGCCGCCGTGGCCGGGGTCTATCACCACGGTTTGTACCTCTCGGCGCTCGGCAATGTAGGTGGGGCGCAGTACCGGGTCGATGAGTTTTACAACATCTGTGCGAGATACCAGCAAATTGCCGTCCGTAGCCTTGCGAACAGGGTGGGTGAGCATGCATTTGTACCCGCCGATTATTGCCTCTCTTGCGCCCTCTTTGAGGGTAAGCTTAAAGAAGGGGTTGCTGATCACACAAGAGCCGTCTTTGGGGGCGGTTGCCGGGGTGCTGAGTTTGTAGAAGGCGCGCAGCAGGCTGAGGTTGTAGTAGTCCGTACCTTCAACAGAGGTGGTGTGCCAAGTGGTGTCTGCCGGGGCGGCAAGGGCTTGCGGTGCGTTTGCCGTGCAAAGTATGGCGGCAGCTGTGCCGATGCTGCAATGAGCGAAGGTATGGATTAGGGGGCGCAGCCTCATGGCAAGATGGGGTGGGGTAGGGGGTGTGGGTTATTTGAGGCGGGTGGAGCCGTGGTAGCGGTTGCCGCTGCCGTGTATGGAGCCGCCGCCTGTGCGATAGTTGCGTTGCTTGAGGGGTTTGGATTGCACGGTGGCAATGTAGCTGAGGATGCCTTGGCAAATGCTGTCTGCCAGTTTGTCCTGGTAGGCAGAGGTGGCAATTTGGCGGCCTTCCTCCTTGTTAGAGACAAAGCCGCCCTCAAACAAAATGGCGGGGCGGGTGATGGTGCAGAGCACCGAGAAGCGCGCGCGCTGAATCCCGCGGTCCACAGCTTTGGTGGCACGGATGGCGCGGCTGTGTACGGCTGTGGCCAGCGCAATGTTGGCGCTGTCTTGGTTGTTGCCGGCCAGGGCTTCTCTGCGGCGGGTTTTGGCAAAGGGAGATGTAGTGCCGTGAGGGGCAAGAGTGAAGGTTTCTATGCCTTTGGCGGCGCGCCTGCCGGAGTTGTGGTGTATGCTGATAAAAAGGCAATTAGGCGTTTTGTTGGCTATGGCTACGCGCTGGCCGAGGGTCAGGAAAACGTCCGAATCGCGCGTCATCACCACCTTAAGTCCTGCTTTTTGCAAACGTGCGCGCAGTTTGCGGGCAACAGCCAAGTTGCAATCTTTTTCTTTGGCCCAGGGGCTAACGGCCCCGGCATCGTGGCCGCCGTGGCCGGCATCTATCACGATGGTGGTGATGGCCCCGCCCTGTTTATTGTGCACGGGGCGCAAAACCGGGTCCACCAGTTTTTTCATATCCACCGCAGAGATGAGCAATTTGCCGTTGTGCTCTCGGATGGGGTAGGATAAGATGTAACGGAAACTGTTGACGTATAAATCCTGCTTGCCGGCTTTGACGGAGAGGGTGTAGTTCTCTGACCCGAAGGATTGGTAGCCCTCTTTGCCTTTTTTGGGGAGGTATTTGTAGAAACGGCACACGTCTTCCATCTCTACATATTCTACGTTATCCACCTTCCAAACCTGCCAATCATCGCTTGCTGCATGGGCTATGCCGCCGCCTACTCCTCCCAGCAGGAGCAGCATGAACAAAGCCAGGTATGGCAGCACAAATCGCATGCCACATGCTAACATGTTCTTGGCGGGTTTGACAAGTACAAATTCTGACAACGGATTTTGATTTGAAATTTTGCTTGCAATGCCCATAAAAATAGTGTAGGTATAACATTATGTTCTGCAAACGATTATTAACGAGCCTTTGTATAGCGTTGATGGGTACCGGAGCCGTTGCCTCGGCAGCGGAAGCCCCGGCACCCTACGGCTCGGTACCGACAGAGCAGCAGGTAAATTGGCTGCGTATGGAGTGGTATGCCTTTGTGCACTTTGGTCTTAATACCTACACCAACAAAGAGTGGGGGTATGGAGATGAGTCGCCCGAGCTGTTTAATCCCTCGGATTTTGATGCCGAGGCTATCGTGAAAACCTTTAAGGATGCCGGTATGAATGGTATGATTTATACGGCTAAGCACCACGATGGTTTTTGTACATGGCCTACAAAATCCACCGAGCATAACATTACCCAATCCCCGTGGAAAAACGGTAAGGGCGATGTGGTAAAAGAGTTTGCCGCCGCTTGCAAAAAGCATGATTTTGCGTTTGGTACCTATCTTTCTCCGTGGGATCGCAACTGTGCCGAGTACGGGCGCGCCGGGTATCTGGATGTTTATTACAAACAGATAGAGGAGTTGTTGACCAACTATGGCCCGATTTTTGAGATTTGGTTTGACGGTGCCATGGGGGGTGATGGTTACTATGGCGGTGCTCGCCAAAACCGCAATATCGGCAAGGCGGATACTTATTATAATTACACCCAAGTCGTAAAGAATATTCGCGCGTTGCAGCCGGACTGCATCATTTGGGGGGCTGCCGGACGCGGGGATGTGACTTGGGCAGGCTCCGAAAAGGGGTTTGCCAAGAATTATCCTATTTGGAATGCCCAAGGCGATAAGTGGCTTTCGTTGGAGGCAGATACCCCCATCAATAAGCGCGGCTGGTTCTGGCACCCGGGGCAGGGCTCTGCCGTTAAGTCTCCGGAGCATTTGATGGAGGTGTACCTTACCAGTGTTGGCCGTGGTGCTAACCTGATTCTGAACGTGGCCCCCAACCGCGATGGCAGGCTGGACCCCGCCGATGTGGCATCGTTGGAAGCATTCGGCCGGATGCGCCGTGAGTTGCTGAAGAAAGATTACGCGCTGAATGCTAAGGTGACAACCTCCGAGAGCCGTGGCAAAAAGTTTGACGGCTCTCAGATGACAGACGGCGATATCGAGAGTTATTGGTGCCCGAAAGACGGTACAACTACCCCCACCGCCGAGTTGAAGTTGGCCAAGCCGGTCACCTTCGATGTAGTGCGCCTTCGCGAGCAAATCCGCCTCGGGCAGAGGGTGGAGTCCTTCAAGGTGGAGGCTTGGGTGGACGGTGCTTGGAAAACCATTGTAGAGCCCGGCAAGCCCGGCGAAAAAGAAACCGGCTTTGCCGGGGTGCGCGGGGGCAAGGGGCATACCATCGGCCACCAGGTGTTGCGCGCATTGCCCGAGCCGGTTACCACCAACCGTGTGCGCCTGAGCATTACCAAGGCTAAGGCCTGCCCCTGTATCTCCGAGTTCTCTTTGCTGCGTATGCCGCAGCCGGAGCAGGTTGCACCAGTAACGACGGAGGCAGACCCCACCGTGCTGAGCAGCAAGGGGTGGACTTTTGGCGGTTTTGCGGCGAACCTCGCTCCGCTTGCTTTTGATGGCAAGCCCGGCACTATGTGGCAGCATGCCAAAACGCCCTCTCACTTCCGTGTGGATATGCAGCGCACGCATACCATAAACGCTTTCTCTTACCTGCCGCGCCAAGACGGCAAAACCCAAGGGATGACTACACGTTACCGCTTGGAGCTGAGTAAAGACGGCAAGAATTGGACCATTGCGGCAGAGGGCGAGTTCGGTAACCTCCGGGCTAACCCTGTGGAGCAAACCATCACTTTCCCGGCACAAAAGGCGCGCTACGTCCGCTTCTTCTCTACCGCTGCTTTGGATGGCACGGGCTCCTCTGTGGCAGAGCTCAAACTCCACACCCCGGTTAAGAAATAACAGATTGTCTATCTGCTTGTTATATGCAAAAATGCATATAATGAAAACATAATTGCATGAAAGGTGGTATTTTCATGCAATTATGTTTTTATTTGTAAAGATTCAGCCAATGGTTGTAGCGAATGGGGTCAATTTCGCTGGGGTTGATGATGGCTTTTTCGCTGCGGAAGATGGCGGTATGGAGCAGGGGGATGCCGCACGCGGCAAGGTGGGCATCGATGGCGGCTTTATGAGCCAGTACCCCCTCCCATGCAGAGGCGTGTACGACGCCCATGATTTGTGCCCCGCCGAATTTTTCTCCGCCACTGCGCCAGTAGCAATGCGTCATGCAGATGTGGCGGCCGCATTCTGCGCCGGCGCGTTCTTCCATACCGGGCGGTACAGCCCAATGAAAGAGGCCGGCAGCCCCGGTGCCGCTTTGTTTGTTGGCAGCCCCGGTATGGTTAAGGAAGGTGGCAAAACGGCCGATGACACCTCGGGCATCCAAATCTGCCGCAATGGTGCAAAAGGTATCGTACGAGAGGCCGATGCCGCGGGCGCGCTCTGCCCAGGGGGCACGCACCAGCTCGTGTGGTTGCAGGCTTTCTTTAAGCAGCATGAGCACCTGCCAATCTTGTGCGGAAAGCTGTGGGCGCACGGGGCGTTGCATGCGCGGCGGCTCGGGTAATTTGTCGCCCGGTTGCAGGTGGGCGCGCCGTACATGGCCTACACCCAAGGCAAACATACCTACCACGGGCAGAGGCGCGTAGTCCGTAGCCCCGATGTGCCGCATAAGCAAGCGGCAATGGCCGGCCACCGTGTTGCTGCCAACGGGTACTTTAAGCGTGGTCCATAGGCGGTAATCGGCACCGGGGGCATCGGCTTTGTCGCACCGGCGGATGACAACGTGGCCGGTAAAGGGGTCGTGTTGCCGCAGCCATTCCCATGCGTTCTCCAGCTTTTGCTGCGGTACCTGCCACGCCACCAACGCGCCTTCTGCAATGCCGGTGGAAAGCAGCGTTTGGCGGATTCTGCGTACCTGCCCGCTTGCCAATAGTGCCCGCAGGCGCTCCAATACCACCGCTACCGGCACACCGCTACGCTCGGCTATGGCATCGAACGGGTGCGGGTGAAAACCCGTCAGCCGGTCCTCTGCTACGGCCAGTATCTGTAAGTCTACGGGGAGAAGCTCCATAGCGGCAGCGGGATTTTTGATTTTGGATTTTGGATTTTAAATTTTTAATTTTGGATTTTTAATCCGGGTGGTGGTGGGCTTATTTTCTGCGGCGTTTGGGGGCTGCGGGGCGGGGTTTGCGCAGGGGCTTCGCCCCGGCATCCAACAGGGCAGTGTAGGCGTAGTTAAAGCCTTCCAGCTTGCGGCGCTCTACCGTTTGTTTGATGAAAATCTCCACGCTCTTGGCAAAGTCCACCTCGTCTGCGGTGAGTAGGGTAAAGGCATCTCCCTGGGCTTCGGCACGGCCGGTGCGGCCGATGCGGTGCACATAATCCTCCGGGTTTTCGGGCACACGGTAGTTGATAACGTGGGTAACGCCGTTGACGTCTATGCCGCGCGCCGCAACGTCTGTGGCCACCAAGATGCGGTATTTATCTTCCTTAAACCCTCTCAGGGCAGCCATGCGCTCTTTTTGGGGAATGTCGGAGTGCATGACGGTTACCTCTTGCTCCCAGCCGGCATGGCGCAGCAGGGTGGCTACGGCATCTGCCTCTTTGCGGGTGCGGGTAAATACCATCAGGTTGCGGAAATCCGTTTGCCGAACCAAGGCGAGCAGCAGCTCGTCTCGCTGGTCCAGCCCCACGGGGTAAAAGGCGTGAGAGATGGTGGCCGCTACCTCTCGGCGGGCAATGGCTACTTCCACCGGGTCGGTGAGGCACCATTTGGCAAAGCCTTGCAGAATTTGCGGCATAGTGGCCGAGAAAAAGAGGGTTTGGCGCCCCTCCCACGGGCAAAGGTTGATGATTTTGCGGACAATGGGCAGAAACCCCATATCCGTCATGCGGTCCACCTCGTCGAGCACCAGGTGTTTGATGGTGTTAAAGCGTATGTTGCCTCGGTAGAAGTGGTCCACCAGTCGCCCGGGGGTGGCTACTATCACCTCTGCGCCTTTCCGGAGCTCTTCGGTTTGTTTGCCATAGCCTATGCCGCCGTAGAGCAGTGCCACTTTTATATCCGTGTGCTTGGCGTAGGCGCGGAAGGATTCTGCCAATTGGTCTGCCAGCTCGCGCGTGGGCTCCAGCACCAGCACTTGCGGTTTGCCGTCTGCCGCAATGCGGGTGAGCAGGGGCAGGGCAAAGGCGGCGGATTTGCCGGTGCCGGTTTGAGAGGCACCTATCACATCCTTACCCTCCAATACCACCGGTATGGCTTGTTGTTGAATGGGGGTGGGCGTCTCGTAGCCGCAGTCTTTTACGGCTTCCAGAATGGGGGCGGAAAGTCCCAGTTCGTCAAAGGTCATTTTGTTTTTAAGTGGGGGGAAGGAGGTTGGTGCTCAAGGCGGATGAATTACGAGTTCTGAAAGAGGAATATTTACAGATAGGGGTTGTTGAGTTGCTCTTCTGCCAAGGTGGTAGCGGGGCCGTGGCCACTGTGTACGGTGGTGGTGTGCGGGAGGTAGAGCAGCTGCTCGCGGATGCCGCGCACAAGTTGGCTCATGCTGCCGCCGGGAAAATCCGTGCGCCCTACAGAGCCGGCAAATAAAATATCGCCGCAAAATACTTGCTCATGCTCGGGCAGCCCGTAGGCCATGCCATCCGGCGAATGCCCGGGGATGTGGTGGAGGTGCCAGCGCAGCCCGCCCCATTCTCGTTCTGTGGCGGCGGGGCCAAAGGCATCGTCCACGGTAAAGGGCTCTACCTCTATTCCCCAGCCGCTGCTGCGTGCCAGTGTTTCCAGGGTGAGCTCCCGGCTGTATGCCTTGCAGGCATGGGTGCAGCAGCCGTAGGTGCGTGCCAGCTCTGCTGCATCCTGAACGTGGTCAAAATGTTGGTGCGTGATGAGCAAGTCGGATACCCGTTCACCCTCTTGCAGTTGCCGCCGCACCCAAGCGGTAAACCCCAGCGGGGCATCGATGGCGATGTAGCCGTTTTCGCCGCGTACCAAGTACCCGTTGCACATGCACGGGCCACCTGTGTATACTGAAATATCCATGCTCATGGGGCAATTATACACTGTTTTTGTATGATTGGCAAGGCGTTTGTGTTGCTGTATGCGCTTGCGGGGATAAAACATCAATTCGGTGGATTTTCTGCTTGCGTTAGGGGCGTAAACGCGCTAGAATAGGGGAACGATAGGAATTTGAGCATGGTAAAAAGACTGTCTAAAGCGGTGTTGGCGGTGGTGGTGTTTGTATCTGCAATAGTAGGTACTACCTGTGTGCACCCTTACGGGTCCGTAGGTAAGGCATCGGTGGAGGAGGCATTGCGGGCAGATGCCATAGCCGTTACTCCGTGCATACCCGGCTGGTTGTTGGAGCCGGAGCAAATACACACCTTGAGCAAGACCGAGCTGCGCGAGTTGCTGGCCATCTTGCGCCGAGGAGAGCATAAGGAGGTGCACGAGGCGCACTACCGCGCAGAGTCGCCAACGCACCACGAGGGGGGGCCCGAGCGCGTCTTTTACCTCTATGCCAGCAACGCCCAGTGTTTGGGGGCTTGCGTGGTGGGTGAGATGGTGCTGATGGACGATATGGAGCTTACGGAGGAGGATAGCCGTGCGCTTGATCGGCTGCTGAAGCCACGTTTGGAGAAAGTGTTAGGGGGGCTGCAATGAGCATTGCCGAAAAAGCGGGCAAGTGGCG
>SUVM01000048.1 GCA_015062015.1 Akkermansiaceae bacterium
GCGTGCTCATTTGCTGGGACCAATGGTACCCGGAGGCGGCACGCCTTACGGCCATGCAGGGTGCGGAAATTATTTTCTACCCCACGGCCATTGGCTGGATTCCCGGGGAGGAAGACCTCTACACCGCGCAACACTGCGCGTGGGAAACCGTGCAACGCGGACACGGCGTGGCCAACGGTTGCTATATTTGCGCCGTAAACCGCTGCGGCACAGAGGGAGAAACCACCTTCTGGGGGCAAAGCTTTGTGTCCGACTACTGCGGGCAAATTGTAGCCAAAGCCCCGGTAACGGGCCGCACCATCCTTTACGCCGATTTGGATTTGAATGCCCTGGAGGCACACCGCCGCATCTGGCCATTCTTCCGCGACCGCCGCATAGACTCCTACGGCAACATCACCCAACGCTGGGGAAAATAAGCAAACCACCACCATGGCACCCACCGGCATACCCAAAGCAAAAAAGCCACCACTGCGCGTCATTGTAGTGGGCATGGGGGTACGCTCGATGATATACAGCAGTGTAGCACTCACCAACCCGGAGCTGTTGCAAATTGTGGGTGTGGTGGATATTGACCCTAAGCGCCGGGAGTACGCACGCCTCACCTTTGGGCTGGATGACGAGCAATGCTTCTGCACGGTAGAGGATTTGGTGGCAGTGCCAAAGTTTGCAGATGCCGTTATTAACGGCACGATGGATCGGCTGCATGTCTGCACGTCTCTGCCACTGCTGCGGCACGGCTACGACATGCTGTTAGAAAAACCCTTTGCCCTGAACGAGCAAGAGGCCGCCACCCTATTGCAGTGCGCACGCGAAACCGGGCGCACGGTTATGGTATGCCATGTGCTGCGGTATGCCCCGTTCTACCAACGCATTAAACAGGTGCTGGACTCCGGGGAAATAGGCCACGTTATCAACATCCACATGGCGGCACAAGTCAATTACTTCCACGAAAGCGTATCCTTTGTGCGTGGTAAATACGCCTCGGCAGAGATATGCGGCTCCGGCATGCTGCTTACCAAATGCAGCCATGATTTGGATTTAATGGCTTGGCTTATGGGGAGCAACCACCCGCAACGCATCTCCAGCGTAGGCAGCATGTACCAATTTGTGCCCTCTCATGCCCCGCAGGGTGCCGGCACCCATTGCCTCAACAACTGCCCGGTGGAGCGAGAATGCCCCTACTCTGCCCGCAGGCTTTACATCGAAAACCCGCAGCGTTGGGCAGATAACGTGTGGTACGACAGCAATTGCACCCCGCCGGAAACAAATGCAGAAAAAGAACACCTGCTCAGCCAACCGAACAACCCGTACAGCCGCTGCGTTTACCACTGCGAAACAGATATTGTGGACCACCAATCCGTATTGCTGCATTTCAAAGACGGCGCTACCGGCACCTTCTCCATGACGGGCGGTGCCTCGGTTTCTGCCCGCATTATCCACGTTATCGGCACCCGAGGCGAGCTTTTAGGCACGTTCGAATCCGGCCGCTTCACCATCTCTCACATAGCCCCGGGGGCCCCCACGGGGAGAGTACAGCACATGGTGGATATATCTGCCAGCCAAGAGGGCTGCCACCACGGCGGAGGAGACCGCGAAGTAGTGCTGGACTTTATTGCCTACTTGCGCGGCGAGCCCACCTCGCCCGGTAAAACACTGCTGGAAGACTCCGTATACGGCCACCGTATTGTCTTTTTGGCAGAAAAATCCCGTTTAGCCCACGGGGCCATCCAAGAGTGGTAACTCCCATGCTTGAACGCAACACACAGCAGCAGTTCTCCTACCCGGATTTGCCGATTTCCCGCCGCCGCAAGGAAATTGCAGAGGCCCTGCGCCGCAACCGCGTCATCGTTGTTGTAGGCGAGACCGGCAGCGGCAAAACCACCCAATTACCCAAAATTGCGCTGGAGGTGGCAGGCACACGCCGCGGCATGGTTGGGTGTACGCAACCCCGCAGGTTGGCAGCTGTGGCCGTGGCACGCCGCATTGCAGAAGAAGTGGGCTGCACCCCGGGAGAATACGTAGGCTACCAAGTGCGTTTTGACGACAAAACCGGGCGAGACACCAAGCTGAAACTGATGACGGACGGTATTTTGCTTGCAGAAACGCAAGACGACCGCGACCTGCGCAAATACCACACCATCATTTTGGACGAAGCGCACGAGCGCAGCCTCAATATCGACTTTTTGCTGGGCTACCTGAAGCTTCTGCTGCAACGGCGGCAAGACCTCAAACTCATCATCTCCTCTGCCACGATGGATGCGGGCGCATTCTCCGATTTTTTTGACAACGCCCCCGTCATCAACGTAGAAGGCCGCACCTACCATGTAGACTACCACTACATGCCCCAACGCCACCCGGACGAAGAACTGCCGCAACATGTGGCGCGCGCCGTGGAGTGGTTATCGGAGTACGATGACCGGGGCGATGTACTCGTCTTTTTACCCGGCGAGCGAGAAATACGAGACTGTGCCGACGAGCTGCACGCCCTCGACCTACCGCGTACGGATATTCTGCCCCTGTTCGCCCGCTTGGGATTAGCAGAGCAACAACGCATTTTCCACCCCTCGGGCAAAACCAGACGCATTGTACTGGCCACCAACGTGGCAGAAACCTCGCTCACCATCCCCGGCATCATCTATGTGATAGACAGCGGGCTGGCGCGCGTCTCCCGCTACCTGCCCGGGCGCCAAATTCAACGCCTGCAGGTAGAGCCCATCTCCCAAGCCAGTGCCCGCCAGCGCGCAGGCCGCTGCGGCCGTGTTACGGAGGGTGTGTGCATTCGCCTCTACTCGCAAGCGGATTTCGATACGCGAGACGCCTACACGGACCCGGAGATTAAACGCAGCGCGCTGGCCGGAGTTATTTTACGCATGGCAGATTTGCGCTTGCCGCCGCTGGGGGAGTTTCCGCTGCCGGACCCACCCGGTCCGCGCTTAATCAACGAGGGGTACAAAACCCTGCGCGAAATCGGGGCATTGGATAAGCACAAAAAGCTCACCCCCACCGGGAGAAGCTTGGCACGTTTACCCTTAGACCCGCGCTTGGGGCGCATGCTGTTGGAGGCAGAGCACCAGCATTGCCTGCCCGAGCTGCTGGTAATTGTGGCGGGGCTCAGCATCATGGACCCGCGAGAACGCCCGCAGGAAGCAGCCACCCAAGCGGACCAAGCCCACGCCAAATGGAAAAACGCCGACAGCGATTTCCTCTCCATGCTCACCCTATGGCGAGAGGCTGCCGCCTTCTGCACAAAAAACAAGCTCAACCGCAACCCCTTGCGCAAATGGTGCAGCCAACATTACCTGAGCTTCCTGCGCATGGTAGAATGGTTCAATTTACAACAAGACCTCTCGGCCGCTCTGCAAGACACCATGCGCTGGCACATAGCCCCCTTACCGCCCGAGGCAGAGCAAGCCACGCCGGAGATGATACACCGTGCCGTGCTGGCAGGTGCCCCGCTGCAATTCGGCCGCTGGAGGGCAGAAGAAAAGGTATACCGGGGAGCAGGCGGTAGAGATTTTTCGGTATTCCCGGGCAGCGGCATGTTCCGTCGGCAAAAGAGGGCAGAATGGATTTTCGGCACAGAACTGGTAGAGACCAGCCGCTTGTTTATGCGCCGCTGTGCCGTATTAGACCCGGCGTGGCCGGAGCAAATAGCCCCACAGCTATGCGCCCACCATGCCTACGATGCCGCGTGGGACCAAGCCGCGGGGCAGGTTTTTGCCAAAGAGCGTGTTACCTGTGGCGGGCTCACCATTATAGACGGCAGACGCATCAGCTACGCGCGGATTAACCCCGCCGCCGCACGAGAAATCATGATTCGGGATGGCATCTTAGAGCACAAGCTCAAAGACACGCCCCCCTTTATTACCCACTTGGCCGACATGCGCGAAAAAGTACGCACCATAGAAGCCAAATTGCGCCGCCGGGACCTCATTTGGTGCAGCGAAGGCGTGTTCCGATTCTTTGCAGAGCGGCTACCCAAAGATTGCACAAGCGAAAAAGCCTTACGCAACTGGCGGGATAAAGAGGAAAAGCGAGACCCGCAATGCTTGTTTGTACCGTACAGCGAATGCGTATACCCCGGGGAAGATGATGCCCCGGCGGACATGTACCCGGACGAGCTGCATGTAGCCGGCGGAGAATACCCCGTCTATTACAGCCACGCCCCCGGCGAGGGAGACGACGGCGTTACCTTGGGCGTACACATAGACCAGCTGGCCGATTTTCCGGATTGGCTACCCGGCTGGGGCATACCGGCACACCTGGCAGACCGCGCAGAAATACTACTGCGCACTTTGCCTAAAGATGTACGCAACTTTTTGATGCCCATAGCCGAGGCCGCAGACGATTTTGCAGAAGATTGGTATACCCGAGAGGCAGACCGCCCCTTGGGCCAAGCCTTGGCTGAGTTTGTGATGCGCCGCACCCAAAAATTCTGCAATGCACAACAATTTGATTTCTCGCGCATCCCGGCAGAGCTTGTCACCAAAATATGGGTATGCGACGACAATGGCGACGAGCTGGCTTTTGGTACAGATGCACCGGCCCTGCGAGAACACCTGGCGGCCTACCAACAAAAACGATTTAAAAAACAGGCCTCTCGCACCTTTCCTACCACACCCATGACTCGTTGGGACTGCGGCAACCTACCCACCACCGTAGATGTAGGCACCGGTCTGGGCTACCCGGCCTTAGCAGACGACGGGGAACGCGTGCGCATCAAAGTATTCCCCACAGAGGCCGCTGCCGCCCGCGCCCACCGCTTTGGCGTACGCCGGTTAGCCCTTATTCGCCATGGCGATTTTATTAACGGAATCCGCAAAAAGCTGCCGCTCAAATCCATGGATGCTAAACTGGCATTAACCACCTTGGGCTCAGCACCCAAAAACAACGCGGCAGATACCATCTTTGCCGCCATAGATGCCGCGATATCCGCCCCCTTACCCCGCAACGCAGAGGAATTCGATGCCGCATGCCTGCGCCTGCGAGAACGCCTGTACGACACCATTGCCGGCCCCCTCTGCAAGTTGTGGGAACAACTGGCTGCCGCAGACCGCGCCATACGAGAATACGCCCTCACCGCAGCCCGAGACCGCTACGCCACCCGCATTGCAGAAGATTTGCAACGCCAATGGCAATGGCTCACGCGCCCCTACTTTTTATCCGACACCCCGCCCGATGCCCTACAAGACCTCGCACGCTTTGCTCGCGGTATCGTCCAACGCATCGAAAAAATACACCAACAACCCGCCATCCGCGAGCTGGAACGCATAGACGCCTTCCACGCCGCCATCCTCCCCGACTTCTACACCCGTTACCCACACCACGCAGATTCTCCCGCGTGGCTCTCTTACGGCCTTATGGCAGAAGAATTCCGCCTCTCCGTCTTTGCCCCCTCACTTGCCACCAAAGGCCGAGCCTCGGCAAAAAAATTAGCCGCTGCCGCCGAATTGTTATAAAAAACGTTCGCGCAAGCGAACCCTTCACGTTTGCGTCAGCAAACCCTTCACGCTCGCGTCAGCGAGCCCTTCACGCTCGCGTCAGCGAGCCCTTCACGTTTGCGCAAGCAAACCCTTCACGCTCGCGCCAGCGAGCCCTTCACGTTTGCGCAAGCGAGCCCTTCACGTTTGCGCCAGCAAACCCTTCACGCTTGCGTCAGCAAGCCCTTCACGCTCGCGTCAGCGAGCCTTTCACGTTCGCGCCAGCAAGCCCTTCACGTTCGCGCAAGCAAACCAACCCTTCACGTTTGCGCCAGCAAACCCTTTACGCTCGCATCAGCGAACTCAACTATGAATTTTCCTTGATTTGCTCTCCTCATATGCTAACATAACACCATGAAACAATCCCTTTGCGATTTATCAATAACATTTGCAGCTAATGTCATCCGCTTATTTGATAATATTCACAACAGACCTAACATCAAAAACCAACTGCTTCGTTCCAGTAGCAGTGTCGGCGCAAATATACACGAGGCGCAATATGGATACAGCACAGAAGATTTTGTTTATAAATTGCAATTGGCATTAAAAGAATGCAATGAAAGCTTGTATTGGATTAAACTTTTAAAGGAGTCTGATACGATTACGGAGCATCAGGCTCAGGATTTGCTGAATCTTTGTATGAAATTACGTTATATGCTTGTTCATTCCATCAATACAACGAAACAGAATAGCGGGAAATATTAATGCGTTGGGATTGAGTTTGCTGGCGCGAACGTGAAGGGTTTGCTGGCGCAAACGTGAAAGGCTTGCTGACGCAAGCGTGAAGGGTTCGCTGGCGCGAACGTGAAGGGCTCGCTGACGCGAGCGTGAAGGGTTCGCTGGCGCGAACGTGAAGGGCTCGCTGCGCGAGCGTGAAGGGGCTCGCTGGCGCGAGCGTGAAATGCTTGCTAACGCAAGCGAGAGAATAGCTTTTGCAGTAGTATATACCCCACGGCAATACACCCCAACATATGCGCGGGGAGCATATAACGAATATCGGCCGTCGGAGTCACCACAACATAACTCAAACAATACAAAGCCGCACTGCCTACCACAGCGGTCAAAAACTTCTGCTCTGCCGTGCATTGATTTGCGTGCCGCAAGTAACGCAGTGCCCCCACTGCGGCTAATAGCACCAGCAACAAGGTAAACACCAAGCGGCGAACTCGGCGCACGGGGTCCACATAATCCTCGCCGAAGAGCGTTTTCCAACGCTGCGGATTTTGGCGCATGGCAGGGTACATTTCATCCGCCAAACGCTCTATTACAGGCGGCGTGGTACCGGAGTAATAGAACTGAGACATCTGCAAAAAGCGCGCCATAAGCATATTGCGCGTATTTTGCATCCATTGGTCGCGGTAATAAGCCAAAGCGCGAGCGCGATCCGTCATAGGGGCATCGGTCCAATAAGCGGTAATGGAGTTCAGATACTCGTGGTCGGAGGGTTCCATACCATGCTCTGCCATACGCATTTGCGCCTCAATACCGCCACGGTTCTCTAGCACGGCAGCAACGCGCAAATCGGACTCCACCATGGGCTGAATATAATTAAGATGTTTGACGGGCAAGCCCATCAGCTGCACGGCATGCCCGGCTGTAACATACAGCAACAACGTGGCCACAGCCCCAACCAGGGCCTTGCTCCGGATGCGGCAGGAGGGCATAAAACGCGCCACGGCTAAGTATACAAACACCGGCAGCATCAACGCGGCATTACGGCGGTATTGCACCATATGCAGCAGCAACAGGGCCAATAACACCGCACAGAGCACCCGTACCCCCCGCCGCGGGCTCTTATACAACAAGATGCTCAGAGACAAGGCACTACACCATATCACGATATGGAAATAGTCCAAACTGACGGCCAACCAACTTCGCAACTCGTACGGCACCATCGAAAGCGGAATCGCCAATAGTATAAACCGCCAATCCTGGCGCAACATCAGGACAAGCCAATATGCCAAGTTTGCCAACAACAACACATCTGCCACATCGGCCATGAAGCGCATGGTGGCAATGCCATCCCACCCGGTGCCGGTAACAGCCTGCAACACGCAGCGCAGTGCGCGCCCCTCGTACATAAAAAGGGCACTGTGCCAATTCGTAACATCGGCAGTACCATCTATTTGCTGACGGTATGTAATAACAGCATCGTTAAAAAAACCGGGCACATGCTCTGCCCCTTGGGCATCGGTATAAAGCTCTCCGCGCGGCACCATCAGCACCACTTTACCCATCGATACAAGGCAAAATACTATGAGGGCAACTATCAGCAAACACTTTTTATGCCGCCCCACCCACTCATTTAGACTCATGGTACTCTTTTTCCGTATTCACCTCCCATATATTCTCTTTAGTAACAACCCCGGTAAGAATATTTTGCGCCGCCGCCATGGCAGAAAGCATGGAGTGATCCATATTATTATAACGGTGCATGCCGTTGCGTCCTACCAAGTACAGGTTGGGCAAAGAATCCACCCACTCGCGGATAAGCGGGAATTGTTTGTAACTACCGAAATAGGCCGGATAAGCCTTTTGAATGCGGAACACCTTATGATCTATCACATCCGCTTGCTCAATAATGCCCAACTTCACCATTTCTCCTTCGGCAAACGCGCAGAATGCGTCATCGTCCATGCTCCAAAGCTCATCGCCTTCGTTGACGAAATATTCCATCCCAATCCATGCCTTGCTGCGGTCGCTCACCAAGTAGGGGCTCCAGTTGTTGAAAATCTGCAGGCGCCCTACCTTAACATCGGACTCTTGCACATAAATCCAATTATCGGGCACCACGCCGTGGGTACCCACGGTTGTATTCATATGCTTGCTCTTGAGTTTCAATTTATCAAGCAACAAGCCAACCGTCATGAAGTCTCGGTACACCAGCCCCTCTGCCACCTCGCGCACAGGGGGCGGCACTGCATCCCCCATTTTACGCAACAGCTCTTGCACAGAAGTGGTGGATATGACCTCATCCGCCTCGTAACGCGCGGTTTCCCCGGTCTCCATATTAAGTACCACCAAAGCCGCAATATGCCCCTCCTGCACCACCACCTCTTGCACATCGTGACGGCGCAAAATCTTTACACCAAGTTTTTCTGCCTCGGCACCGACGGTTTCCCAAAGCTGACCGGGGCCGAATTTGGGGTACCAAAACTCCTCGATGAGAGAGGTTTCGCCCCCTTGCTTATCGTGCTTTTTCCAAAAAGCCAATTTACCGAGGGCATGCCCCAAAACTTTGGCCACGGAAAGCCCTTTAACACGTTGGGCTCCCCAATCTGCACCAATTTTGTGACAAGGCACCCCCCATACTTTAGCCGTATAGTCGCGGAAAAAAGTTTTATAGAGCTCGCTACCAAATCTGTTAATAAAGAAGTCCTCCAAGCTTTTTTCCTCTCGCTTATGCAGCATGGAGGCTATGTAACTAAAGCCCATTTTCACCATGCGCAACGGGCCTAAATGACGTATCGTGTTCAGGCTAAGCGATACGGGGTAATCAAAAAACTTACGCAAAAAGAGAATTCGGCTCAGGCGAGAGCGCACCAACATGGCACGGTCCTCTGCCTCCGGGTCGGGGCCGCCGGCTGCTAAAGGCACTTGCCGGCCCAGCTCGGTATCATCGCAAGAGGGTGCCCCTTGCAGCGGCATCATTTCTCGCCACCACTGCATCACGGTATCCGATTTGGAGAAAAAGCGGTGTCCGCCAATATCTATGTGGTTGCCCTTATACTCCAGCGTGCGAGAAATACCGCCCAACTGCGTTTCCCGCTCAAAAACAAGCACCTCTACCCCACCCTTACGCGCAAGCTCGTAAGCAGCGGTAAGCCCCGCCGGACCGCCACCAATAATCAAAACCTTTTTCATACCTGAGATACCCTCCATACGCGGAGTTACTTTATTTTCTAAGATTATAGAGATTTTTTAACGAGAGTCAAGCACAAAAGACTTAAGGCAAAGCAGAGAAATAGGGGCTATTTGGCGCTTTGGGCAGGGGCCGGGCCAAAGTAAGGCAGAACGGAATCTGCGCACAAATCCAACTGCGGGTTATAATAAGGTGTTTCGATATGAAAAAGGCCTAACAGCGAATGGAATATATGCTCATGCCCCACCTGCATGGAGGCGTGTTGATTCAGCCGCTGCAAAGAAGCGGCAAAATGCGGGTGCAAAGCCTCAAACTCCGGGGAGGCAAAGATAAACATACCCACGCGGCAACCACTCGTAGCATGGTACAAGCCTGCGGATTCCCCCAAGGCACCACGCCCCCACATATTATCGTGCCCCAAGTACTCTCCGTGGTCGCTCACATACACATAAACAAAGGGGCGTCCCTGCAACTGCTCTGCCACGCGGCGCACAAACTCATCTGTGTAATGAATGGTGTTATCGTACGCATTTTTTACCTCCTGTGCGCGGTCGGCCGGGTTCTCAAACTCTCGCACAAAGGGGGTAAAGGGGGCAGATGCCTCGTCAAAATGGTAAAACGGCGTGTGGCTTCCCTCGTTATTGATAAACAACACCAAATTTTCCCCGGACGCATGGCGTTGCAACACGTCCTGTATTTGCGGAAGGGCGGTCCACGGGCTCCCCGGCGCATTAAAGCGAGACTCGGCACAACGCGTCAGCAACCGAA
This sequence comes from Akkermansiaceae bacterium, assembly GCA_015062015.1. Taxonomy (GTDB): domain Bacteria; phylum Verrucomicrobiota; class Verrucomicrobiia; order Verrucomicrobiales; family Akkermansiaceae; genus Akkermansia. The sequence goes on from SUVM01000048.1 coordinate 10,111, forward strand.
TCACGCGGTCATACTTCAGCTGCTGACCCACCTTGCGTCCGAAAAATGCATATACGCGAAAACCGTTAGCACTAAAGAGGTCCAACACAGAGCCGGTGCTGGCCTGCATGCCCGCAGTCGTATCATGAATACCACGGCGCGCGTTGGTAAGAATGGCTATCTGAGCTTGGCAAGTATCACATGCAGCAGAAATACAGTTCGGGAAATTAATAATCCCTTTGCAGCGGCGCAGCCACGGTGTTGTGTCTCGCTCATACCCGTTAAGGCTCATATGGTCTGCACGCACACTTTCCCCGATATGAAGCACCAGCACCACGCCTTCCGTTCCTTTCAGAGTAGAAATAGCCGTGGGCTTTTGCGCCGGGGATGGCAAAGCCTCCAGCATACTCACGGTCAGGTTATTATGGCTAACAGCCTCTTTCACATTCTCTACCAATTCGTAAACACTATATACCGGCCACAACGCATCGTCCGATATCTCGGTACGAGGAATACCCCATGCACATACACAGGAAAGACCTATAAAAAAACTACCGCACGTCAGCAGCGTCAAACGACTCTTAACCTTTCTGAAAAGCCATAGCTGCAAGCCTAACAAAACGACAATTGCTAATAACACAAACAGCAACAAAAGAATATTAGCAGCAGACATATAAGCCGCAATCTCTGCCGCAGAGGCTTCCAAACTCTCTGCAATAACCAGCGAATTGAGCCGAGTGCCATACTGCTCGTACGCCGCAAATTGTGCAAGCTGAAGCAACAAAAACGGCCCCCAAAGCAAAAATGCACCATAACGCAAACAAGCCCACAGGATACACAGGCAGCCCAGCGTCATCCACACGGCAACATGCATTTGCAAGGGCTCTACAAATGCGCCGATATTACAGCAAGCAACATAAATAACAGCCAAAGCCGTCTGCCCCCACAACAACGGATAGGGCGGCAACCAAGCAGAGCCACGCCTGCGGCACAAGCCCCATAGCACAACAAAAATAAAACCACAAACCACCGCAAACTCCCAAGGCATACCGGCACCGGGCTCGGCTCTTTGTGCATAACATACGGAAACCCCGGCCGTATAAAGCCCCAAAACGCCCCAATACCCCCACGGGCCGAAACATGCACGCTTCAGCAAACACCGCATCCTTTGGGCAAGAGACTCAGCCATTGTTCAATAACCGCTACGCTGTAAAGTGTACCACAACATAACGGAATCGGCAAGCCTTAACACACGCATCAAGAAAGCCGCATGCTAACGGCGGAGGCGGTCGAGCGCATTATAAACCCCGGCCAAGAGAGTGCCGGTGATGCTATGCCACACGCAGCAGATGGCAGCAGCTACGGCCGCCTCGGGCATGGCGGGGAAGTGGCGTACGGCCAGCACAGTGGCCAAACCTGCATTTTGCATGCCTACTTCAATGGAGAGAGTGCGGCGTTTGGGGCGATTCATGCGGGTGGCACGGCCGGCCAGGTAGCCTAAGATGTAGCCCAGCGTATTATGTAAGAAAACGGTGAGAAAAATCAGAAGCCCGCTGGTGAAGAAACCAGCCCCCTTGGCAGCGGTGACACCACCCACAATACAGGCAAGCCCAAGCACAGAAAGACCGGGCATCATGCGGCAAGCCTCGGCATACGCCGCACGCTTGCTGAAGCAGCCGTTGCAAAGAGCCCCGATACCCACAGGCAGAATGGTGACAAAAAGAATGCTTCGGAACATCCCCATAGCATCTACATCGATGCTTTCCCCGGCAAGCCAAAGCACCAGCAGAGGGGTGACAAAGGGAGCCAACAGGGTGGAGACCGTAGTCATGCCCACGGAATAAGCCACATCTCCCTTGCAAAGAAAGCTCATGATGTTGCTGGATACGCCACCGGGACAGCAGCCCACCAAAATCAACCCGGCGGCAATGCCACGCGGCAAGTCAAAACATGCAACCAAAGCCCAGGCTACCAAGGGCATAATACTGTACTGCGCACAGGCTCCAATCAAAATATCCACCGGCTGCGAGGCCAGAATGCGAAAATCTGCCGGGCGAAGGGTCATGCCCATGGTGAGCATAATGAACCCCAACACCAGAGCTTGCACATCCCCCTGCACCCAAGTGAACATCCCCGGCACAACAAAGGCCAGTGCCGCCGCCCCTATCACAAAAGGGGAGGTATATTGCGCCAACCATGCGCTGACTTTTTGTATTTCCCGCAACATGCCTGCGCATTCTACCACCCTGCGCTTAAATTTCAAGCAAAAATGTGTACTGCCCCTCTCGCGTTGCATTAGCACGGAATAAAACTTGCAAAATAAGTACATGTAAGGCATAATCTGCGCCATGCCAAAGGTTGCCGCCATCATCTTACAACAAAACACCACCCCAAGCCGGGCATGTGCAGAGGCCCTAGCCTTGCAAAGCCATGCCCTACACCACACCGCAACCTGCCAATACAATACCGCAGGCAATGCCGTAGAGGCTATCAACTGTGCCCTGCAACACGCATTCAATGTGCAGAAAGCGGATTTTGTATGGATTTTACCCGCAGATGCCACCCCGGCACAGGATTGTTTAGAGCAGCTCCTACAAGCCGATAACGATAATATCATACGCACAGCCGTCATCCGTTGCGGAGAGGCCGATAACCTGCCCTACCCCATCCCCATGACGGACGGCAGCCATCTATACAAAACGGAACAATTACCGCAAACCGGCACCTTTGTCTGCGGCGGAGCTTGGTTTGGTGCGCTCTACCCACGAGCTGCCTATCACAAAATAGGTGCATTAAACCATGCGCTGGTAGCCTACGGAGAGGGGGAGGAATACGCGGCACGCGCGGCCGCTGCCGGCTTTTCTTTCTGCGCCGTTAGCGGGGCTGCCATCTCTGTAGCAACAACACCGGCATGCGTATTACATTACAAAATAGGCCCATACTCCTATTTTTACCAATGCGGGTTAAGCCGCAAAGAACGCTATTACACCATGCGCAACTGGGCTTGGATACAACGTGTACAATACCCGCGCCACTACCTGCGCCGCCTGATAGCCTGCGGATTTTACATACTGTTTACCCTGCGTGCCATGCTGCAAGCCAATGAAGTAAGCATCCCCCGCATTTATACCATCTTCCGAGGGCTCCATAACGGGTTTTACGGAAAACTCCGCCCGTTCCGTAAAAACAAAAACAAAAAAATAAGCTAAATCGCAAAATTTGTCTTTACAAACGAGAATTATCGGGTATAATGTGCATCCCGACGCGCAAGCTTCGCGGCAGAACCATCTTATTAACAAACAAACGCACACAGAGAAATGAAAGTACTTTCCTCACTCGCCTCCATGAAGCGCCGCCACGCTGATTGCCAGATCGTGAAGCGCAAGGGTACACTCTACGTCATCTGCAAGAGCAATCCTAAGTTCAAGGCTCGCCAAGGCACGACCGCCGGCACCCGCCTGAGCAAGAAAGGCGTTAAGTAAACCCATTGCAGAGTCATCTGCGGCTAGAGAAAGGAGACCGGCGTGTTGGTGACCCCGGTCCTTTTTTTTGTCTTATTTTTCTAACACTCCCCCACCACCACACACAAGAGCATGGCCTGCACCGTTACCACCCAAATACACAACATCGGCACTTTCACCTTCGACAATGGTATGGAGATACCGAATGTTCAGCTTGCCTATGAGACCTACGGCACACTCAATGCCGATAAAAGCAACGCCATTCTGCTCTTCCATGCCCTCACCGGCAGCCACCACGCCCACGGCTACAATGATACCCTGCCCGAAGCCGGCAACTTTTGGCAACCCGAATACTTTGAAGGCTGGTGGGATAAAATGATAGGCCCCGGCAAACCGCTGGATACAGAGCGCTACTTCATCATCTGCGTCAACTTTGTGGGCAGCTGCTACGGCAGCACCGGCCCCGCCTCCCTTGCGCCGGACGGCGAGCCCTGGGGCAGCCGTTTCCCCATGGTAAACG
>SUVM01000049.1 GCA_015062015.1 Akkermansiaceae bacterium
CATGTGAGCGCACCCTGCGCGAACTATCATGCGCAGCTATCATGTAAGGTGCGCAGCACCGCACTTTCAGGCGAGCCGCAGGCGAGCTATCATGCAAGCGGCATAGCCGCGCGCTATATAGCGTGGCAGCAACACATGGCACGCGGCTGTTCTCAGGGCTAACGCCCTTCGGTTCATCTGCCGCCCACTCCGCGTACCGCGTCGGGGCTCGTATATTTTTTTCGTTTATCCCCGGGGTTTTGCTCGCCTACGGCTCGCGTCACCCCGGGCTACCGGCTGTCGCCCTGCGGGCTCAAGAATTCGGCTCGCATTCGCTCGCAAGCTCCCATTGTTTTCCCCGCGAACCGCAGGTTCGCCGAATTTTAGAGCCCGTTAGGGCGGCAAGATGAATAGACGGAGGTGCAGCCGCGTAGCGGCGGAACCTCCGATCCGGAAGATAACATGACGGAACCCCGTTGAAAACGGCGGTGACAGAACCCAACGCATGGGGTAACCCGCCGATATCAAAAAAATCCAAAATCCAAAATTAAAAATCCAAAATCCCGAACCATGGTGAGTCTCGGAATTCTGTCACCGCCGTCTCCGACGGGGTTCTTGATTTATTTCATTCTTTCCGGAGGTTACGTTCGCTGTGCTCACTTCACCTCCGTCTATTCATCTTGCCGCCCGGGCTCTTCATTTCCGCTCGCGTTCGCTCGCATGGTGAACAATATTTTAAGCCCCGCAGGGGCGAAATAGCATAGGCAGGGGTTAAGCGAGCCCACGGCGAGCGCAACCCCTGCAAAACGTAAAATAAATATAGAAGCCCGGGGAACCCGCGGCGACAGATTCCCCCGATGGGCGTTAGCAACACATGGCACGCGGCTGTTCTCAGGGCTTACGCCCTTCGGATGCGCTGCCGCCTATCCCAACACCCCAAAATCATGTGAGCGCACCCTGCGCGAACTATCATGCGCAGCTATCATGTAAGGTGCGCAGCACCGCACTTTCAGGCGAGCCGCAGGCAAGCTATCATGCAAGCGGCATAGCCGCGCGCTATATAGCGTGGCAGCAACACATGGCACGCGGCTGTCTCTGGGCTTACGCCCTTCGGTTCATCTACCGCCCACTCCGCGTGCCGCGTCGGGGCTCATTTGATTTTTTGCTCCCAGCAGGGGCTGCGCTCACGTTGTTCGCTTAGCCCCTGCCTAAATTATTTCGCCCCCATTCGGGGGCTCGAGAATTCGGCTCGCTTTCGCTCGCAGGTTCCTACACTGTGGCGGCATTTGCCGCCACAATCTCGCTACGGCGCAGGCGTAATCTCGCTGTTCGCCGTCAGGGCTTCGTTTTTTTACAACGTAATTCCCAACTGCTCGGGCAAGGCTATGCGGGGGCGCTCGGTAAGGATTTCTCCACCTCGGGGGCCAACCGCCACGGTATGCTCAAAATGCGCGGACCAAGAGCCGTCTGTGGTAACAGTCGTCCACTTATCCTCCAACACCTTCACCCGGAAACTGCCCAAGGTAATCATCGGCTCAATGGCCAAAATCATCCCTCGTTTCAAACGCGGCATCGCATACTTGGGGCGGTAATTCGGTATCTGCGGTTCCTCATGCAAATGGCGGCCTACGCCATGCCCCACAAAATCCCGCACAATCCCAAACCCGAACGGTTTGACATAATCCTCCACCGCCCCGCATACCTCTGCCAAAGAATTGCCTTGGCGTGCCTCGGCAATGGCTCGGAACAACGCCTCTTCCGTCACCGCCAACAGGCGGCGGGCTTCCTCGCTCACGACCCCCACGGGCACCGTCATCGCATTATCTCCGTACCAACCATCTACAATGGCCCCTACATCCAGAGATACAATATCGCCATCCTGCACCACACGGCTACCGCCAATCCCGTGCACCACTTCCTCGTTAACGGATATACACAACTGCCCCGGGTACCCGCTATATCCCAAAAAGGCATTGCCGCACTTCTCGCGCTTAAACAGCTCGGCAGCGTAATCATCTATCTCTTTCGTGGTAACGCCCGGGCGGATGATGGGCTGCAAATCCATCAATATACGGGCGGAAACCTCGCCGGCGCGGCGCAGCTTGGCAATCTCATTAGGATTTCGTACGGGGATGCGGTCTGCCATAGTAATCTACAATTAGTGTTACACCCCCAGTTTACCACCCTGCGCCCCATTTTGCAACCCTTTTCCTTTCCTCTTTTCGGCATCCTCATGGGGGAGCGCCCTGCGCGCAAAAAGCGCCCCCCCTGTCACCAAGGAGACGCCTCTTGCAACACATTTGCTGTTGTTTTTATCGCATTACCTGCGGCAGAGCTTGCCACGCCTCAGCTTTAGTGGCGGCGGCGGCGTGCAGCCAACCCGGCCAAGGCCAACAAACTCAGCGTAGCCATCACTCTATATAGGAATCAAAAAGGAATCAAAAAACACGCTCGCCGCTTCTATTTTGATTGCAAATACGAATCTTTTGCGCTACAATACACACATGGTAGTATATGTGCAGGTGAAAAAATCTCAGGGTACCCCCCCCGAAATAAAAATTCAACAGACCCCACCCGCAGGGTGGGATGATTCCGAAGACCGTGAGTTAGAATTACTGGCTCGCGGTGCCGGTGAGCTGGCTCGTAAAAGTTTGCAGAAAATCGACAAAGATAAGGCTGAAGAGTGCCGTAAAAAACTGCTGCAAGAAATGCTGACTTGTAAATAATGAGTACGGTACGCCAACCGAACATGATTATTCTCGCCGGCCCCAACGGCTCGGGAAAAACTACCTTTGCCACGTTGCTGGCTCAGCATGATTGGGGAAAGGGGTGCATCAATATTAATGCCGATGATTTAGCTCAACAATTGGGTAGCTGGGATGACCCTATTTGCACAGCACAAGCTCAGCTACTTGCGCGGAAACAATTAGAGCTATCACTGCACCAAAAGCAGAATATCATATACGAAATTCAACGAAAGTCGGTGGCGGAATATGGCAAGAGGAATCTCCGGGCTACGGCAATAGGCGAGCGAATGCGAGCCGAATTCCCGAGCCCGGAGCCATAAAAGCAGGCGCAGTGCTTGTAACATTATTGTAACACTTTAATGCTCGCCAAGGAGGGGCGGGCGTGGTATAACTAGGACGTAACGAAAATTTAACCCCGATTCAACTCATATGGCAATACACATACAAATGAGCGAAGAGGCTGAGCAAAACCTCAAGAAAGCCCAACTTCGCAACAAGTTATCAGCAGTGCTTTCGTGCTTGCTGTTCTTGGGTCTTGGCGGCCTGTCTCTTTGGGCTGTTAAAGAACTCATCGAGGAGGTGCTTCCGCCCTCTTTTGCGGCGTATGAAGAGCCGCGCACCGAAGAGCCGCCGAACCCGAATCCGGTGACATCGGAGGAGATGGCTTCTGCGGAGTCCTCTGCCTCGCCGGAGGCTGCAAGCCCGATGTTGGTGGCTGACTCTGCAACGGCAGTAAGCATGCCTATTTCTGCGCCGTCTATGGATATGGGCGATGGTCTTTCTTTGGAAGTAGGTTTGGGAGACGGCTTTGGCTCGGGCGACTTGGGCGAAGGTCTTGGTGGTGGCGGTGACGGTCTGGGCTCGACAGAAGGTGGCGGCTCCACACTGGTAGGCACATTCTACGACCTTAAGAAGACGGCTCGCGGCGGTGCATCCGGCCTTAACGGCGGGTTCGAAAACCAGAACAAAGTGATTGACGCGCTTTCCAAGTGTTTCTCGTTCAACAGCTGGAACGAGACTGCGCTTAACAAGTACTACAAATCCGACAGAAAGTTGTACGCTTCTAACTGGTACTTGCCGGTAGCATCTGCTAAGTACGGGCCGATTGCCTACCAAGTGGGCGACCCCAAAAAGCCGGAAACCCAATGGGTATGCAAACCGTCTGCATGGGTAGCCGTTTACCGTGGCACGGTAAAAGCCCCCGTAACGGGCAAGTTCCGCTTCATCGGGACGGGAGACGACTTCTTTGCAGTGCGTTTCAAGGGCAAAACGGTGCTGGATGCCGGCTACCGTCTGCCCACGCTCTGGGATCCGAAGAACCCGAAGGCCTGCTGGATTTCCGGCGGCGATGGCCAGCAATGGCGCGATAACATTAAGAGCGGTAAAGATAAGCAACGTAAGAATTACGACTTCATCACCGGCATCCCCGGATGCGGGATTTGGGATCGCGAGTTGGGCGGCTTGGTAGCCGGCAACCACTTCGATGTCAAGGAAGGTGAGGAATGCGAGATTGAGATTGCGATTTCGGAAATTCCCGGTGGTAAGTTCGGGTTCATCCTGTTTATCGAAGAGCTGGACAAGAAGGGCAACCCTGTAGATAGCACGAAAGGTAAGAAGTACGACTTGTTCCGCACGACGGACAGCAACCCGGATGTGAAGAAGGTGATGAAGGCCCTCAAAGATGCCGGTTGCTATACAGACGAGGCCAACATTCCGTTCAATGAGGACTCCTATGTATGGGAGGTGGTAGCCCAATAAAGCCCGCAACCCGCAGGAATCTTTGAGAAATGCAGGATAGCCAGCCGCTATCCTGCATTTTTTTCTTGCCTATCTGCCAAAGTATGAGATACTAGACAAGGAACATATGCAGGAAGAGACAGACAATTTCTACAAAGAACCCACCAAAAAGGAGTGGCGTGGGTTTTGGACGCTTGTCATCGTTCAGGCACAAAATGCTTTTAACGAAAAAGCAGTACAATTTTTATTAATACCGCTGAGTGTATGGTTAGCCACGGGGCCGGATGCCAGCACGCTGGAGTACCTGTTGGGGGCGATTTTTGTATTGCCCTACATATTATTTTCGCCCTTGGTGGGGTGGCTGACGGACTGTTTTTGCAAGACGCGCATTATACAGGTGATGAGTGTGTTCCAAATCATCGTAATGGCGTGCATGCTCTATTGTTTTCAACACCAGTATCTGGAGGCTTCTATTGCGTGGTTTGCGGTTTTTGCCACGCAGGCCACCATCCTGAGCCCGGCCAAAAAGGGCATTGTGAAAGATTTGCTGGGCTCTCGCTACATAGGGTTCGGCTCGGGCATTATAGAGATTAGCTTGGTATTTGTGCTGCTGCTGGCACAAATCGGCGTGTTCTTCCTGTTCAGTTACCTGCTGGACTACTACATGCACGACCCGAGCATAGAGGACCCGGAGCAGTTTGCAGGCTGGCAAGCCGTTATCACGCCCACATGGGTATTTATCAGTCTGGCATGTGCGGTGGCAGTGGCGTCTATATGGCTGCCGTCTTACCCGAGCCGGCAGAAGCGTAAGTTTACATGGAGCCTGCTCTACGAGCACTTCCTGCAAATGAAGGATTTGTGGCGGGACCGCACGCTGCGCCTGAGCGAGATAGGCATATCGTACTTCTGGTGTCTGGCGGGCTCTCTGTTTTTGGTTATCATCCAAATTGCGAAGGATATGTTCCCCGGGGCGGACAACTCTGCCGAGTTCTCGATGCAATGCGGTATTTTGATGGCATGGCTGGGCGGCGGCGTGATTATAGGCGGCGGCATAGCCTCTTGCCTGTGCCGGGGCAAAAATGAGCTGGGGTTAATACCGCTGGGGGCAATCGGTGTTACCGTGAGCACGTTCATGCTGAGCATCCTGCACTACTCTACCGTTACCAACCACGTCTTTTTGATGCTCACGGGGGCCTTCGGGGCGATGTATTTGGTGCCGCTCAACGCACACTTCCAAGACAATTGCGACCCCGCCAACCGCGGCAACATCATCGCGGCAGGCAACTTGTTCGATAACCTGATGGGCTTAGGAGCCGTGGTGCTGATGTGGCTGATGCACGAGTTCGGGTTCTCGCCCTCCAGCCAATACTTCGTGTTGTTCCTGATGAGTGCGTTCATCATGGTGACATCTCTGCGACTCATCCCGAGCGACTTTGTGCGCCTTATCGGCATTTGGATCATGAAGCTCTTTTACCGCCCGCGCATCATCAACGGCGAAAACATACCCGAGGTAGGCGGGGCCTTGCTGGTATGCAACCACGTTACCTATGCAGATGCCCTGTTTTTGATGATGGTATGCCCGCGCCAAATACTCTTTATTGTGGATAAAGATTTGATGGGCAGCAAGATACTGCGCTGGGGGCTGGAGATGTTCAACTCCGTGCCCATCTCCAGCAAAAACCCGCGAGAGGCTATCAGCAAAGCGGCAGAGGAGATTGAGAAAGGGAACCTTATCTGCATTTTCCCGGAGGGGCAGTTAACGCGCACCGGCTGCCTTACCCCCATACGCCGTGGTATGGAGCTCATTGCCCGCAAGGCTCATGCGCCCATCGTCCCGATTTATATGGATGGGCTCTGGGGCAGCATCTTCTCGTACTACCGTAACCGCTTCTTCTTTACCCCGCCCTTTAAGCTGCCGCGCCACTTGCCCTACGCCTACACCGTGGCCGTAGGCAAACCCATGGCAGAGCACAACAAAGCGGGGGATATTCTGGAGGAGTTCCGGCGGTTGGCAGCCACCTGTTTAGAAAACTCCGGCGGCGGCAACCGAGAGCGCATCATCCGCATTTTAGAAAAAATCGGGCAAAAGACATTGGTGCATTACGGGGATTACTACCTGACGGGTATTCAGATTGCCGGTGCGCTCATTGCACGGCAAGTGCCGGAGAACTACCCGGCCCCCATCCAAGCATGGCTCAACCTGCTTATTAAAGAAACGCGGGATTTGGTTGCGCTGCACCGCCACTGGCTTAACGTGGACCAAGTACGCCGCGTTAATGCCCTGAAAGAACGCCGCCACCCGCTTTTAACCAGTGTAGGGCACGAGGAGCCGCACGAGTTTGTGCTGGGTGTACTTTGGCCCATTGTCACCGGCACGCAGGTGTACCTCATCGAGCACGACCGCACGAAACTCACCCAAAATATCTCTCAGATTGTGGGGGCAGCTCACATGCGCCGCCTGCTGCTCAACGTGATTCCGCCGCGTCAGATTCCGTTCTTCGATTTCAGCGGCAAGGCAGATATTGCCACGCCTAACACACGTTGGCGCCCCTGCTGTGCTACACCCGGCGGCACCATCATCTCCATGAGCATGGCGTACAGCACCTACAAAGTGCCGGATGGTACCCAACAACGCGGCATGCAAGCCCGCACCCGCGGCATATTGCTGCCCTGCTTCCGGACCCAGCAACCTACCGACCCCGAAGACGGCATCATCATCTCCGGTCCCAGCCTCTCTTCCCCATACACGCTCTCCAATAAGTTGTATTTGGACGAAAGCGGATTCCTCAAACAGCTCTTTTAAGCTGCCGCCGGCATTTTGCCAAGCAAAACCAAATGTTGGGGGTACCAATTCCGCTGACGGAATTGGCTGAACCCGTTTGCCATAGGGCAAATGGGCCAAATCACCTTGCCGCATGGCGAGGCAAGGTGGTAATAAAGTGAAAGTGCGCGCGCGGTTCACAGCAACATTGACGAAGCGAAAGAGATAGGGCATGCTGACCGCATGTCTATACGCATGAAAGAATGGGGGATGATACGCACGCCGGAATCGAGCGTATACATACCGCTACAAGGAATGACACGCTGGGAGGAGACGGGGCGCGCTTTGGGGCGTGGGCTGGGCTCTGCCCTATTGGGGAGCACCGAGCTGATGCAACAAAGCGAGCACGTCAACGCACAGGGCGAGCTGGCGGCTTTCTCTGCAGAGCTGCACCGCATCGGCCGCGAAACGGCAGCAGAGCTGCAAGATACCACCCCGGAGGACTGGGATGCCGCATGGCAACGCCTCAGCTCGCCGCAGCTGGCAGAAGCCATACGCGCGCTACCGCCGGCGGCACGGCAAGCCGGGGCGGAGTTGGCAGAGGCGTTTAATAAGCGCGCAGCCCTACAAGCAAAACAACAGGCAGAGATAAGCGCCCTGAAACGCGCACGCAATAATTGGCAACAACGGGTGGACGATGCCGTAAAAAACGGCGATGCCCGTCAAATTGAAAGTTGGTTGCAAAGCGGCGCAGGTATTTTTATACCGAAGCAAGAGGTAAAAGCCCGCCAAGAGGAATTAACCAGCCAAGCCCGCGTGCAGCATTGGGAGCACACGTTGCAAGCCGCCCCCATAGCGGGTTTGCAGCAATACCGCCAAGCCACCCCCCAACAACTGCCCACCCAACAAGCAGACCAAGAGCAGCTGGCCACACTGGTTGCAGAGCTGCAACAAAATGCACGCCACAGCCTGGCAGAGCAGCTGGCCAACGGCACCCGCCTGCCGGAGCCGCAACTGCAACAAGCCCACGCCGCAGGCATTTTAAGCCAAACAGAGCTGCAACAGGCTTTGCAACCCGCGCAAGCTTTAACCACAGTTGCGCGCAGCGACTGGATGCGCCGCATCGACGAATGTGCGGACGATACCGCAGCACAAACCGAGCTGTTGATGGCGCTGGGAACAGCCCCGTTGGAGGCTCGGGAGCGGCACAGGTTGCGGCAACGTATGGAAAGCTGCCGCAGTATTGCAGAGGCGGACCGCAAAACTTTTTCGCGGGTGCTGCACCACTTGTATGCAGAGGGCGCCTTCGGCACCCCCGAAGATGCCGCTGCGCAAGAGCGGCTGCAAGAGTTACAAACCGCCGGTTTACCTATTTTGAAAGAGCATGGGGCAGAGGCCTCGGCACGCTGGTTGCAAGCCCTGCACCGCCTTACCGATACTTGGATTTGCTACGCAGACTTTAATTGATTTTTTAAGACAATGAACACCGAAGAAACATTACAACAAACCACGCAAGAAATACCCCCGCCCCATACGCTGCAAGAGGCACCCCTGCAAGAGGCCGTGCTGCCGGCAGCCCCGCAACAGGCGCCCGCAGAGCCGCCCGCCATCCGCCTCTCCTCTGCACCGCCACCACCCGGGCTTACCCCGCCGGCCCCGCAACCGGATAAGTTGATTCCCCCGAAAGGGATGGAAACCCCGCCGCCCGAGCGCGAATTATCCGCACACACGCAGCTGCATTGGCACAGCATTTTAACCGGCAACCCCAACCATGTGCCGGATATCATCAAGAAAAAAATCGGGGCGGATGATTTGACGCTCTCGCCGGAGCAGAGGGACTACCTGATATGCGCTGCAGTAAACCGCTCTTGGGTGGCAGAGCACCGCAACTACACGCACGAGCAAATCAATGCCGGGTGGAGCAACATACGCAAATCCTTAGCACAAGAGCTGCGCGTTGCAGACGATGAGCTGGAGGTTTTTATGGCACTCTCCGCGCAACACGATGAGCAAAAAATACGCCAAGCGGCATCCTCTCTCTACAAACACGCATACATGGCAGCTCTGCACGGCGAAGCTGCGGCAGATACGGCGGCTATTCGCGGAGGATTCATCAAAGAACAGCAAGAGCTGCTGGACGTGGTGGAGGCCAATGCCCAAGCAGACGGCAGTTTAACGCGAGAGCGGCTCTGGCCGCTGGCACAGCAACTGGCTAACGGGTTAGATACCTATGTGGCCATGGAGGAGGATTTTATATCCGCCCCGAGGGTGATTGCCGCCATGCCGGATCTGCTAACGGCTGTAGATAGTGTAGCAGAGCTACCGCTCCAAGACAAGCAGTTGGTTTATTACCTGACGGTGCGTGCCTACAACGCTGCCCACCCCAACCACGAGTCAGACTTGGCAAAGGAAGGCATGCTATCCAAAAGTGTACGCAGTATTCGGCGCGGCACAGCATCCCTGGGCACCTCTATCTTACAAGCAGCAAGCAATCTGGGTATTGCCACGCTCGACAACATCGGCCAAAAAAGCGGCAGCACAGGCTTGCAAGAAACAGCCCAAGCCTGGGATGCGCGTATGCGCATGCTACGCGAGCTGCGCCACCTTACCCAAAAAAGAATCGCCCCCATTGTGCAGCCCAACAGCAATGCCGCAGAACGCTACATCCTCACCGCAGCAGAGCAGGTACCCGCTGCCATTATCGCCTGCGCAGGCGGGGCGGGGTTTGTTACCCTAACCGCTGCCGGGGCCGGAGATGCCGTGGCAGAGGCGCGTTTGCGCTCGCCCGAAACCCCGCAACAATACCAACTTGCCGCCGGGGTAATCGGCGGTGCCGTGCAGGCCTCCATTTACATGGGGGTGAGCCGCATCGGCGGCCATGTGCTGGAAAACAGCATCAACAACTTCATGAAAGCACGCGGCGGCGGTGCCGCAGCCTTCAGCTGGGCTGCCCTCAACTCCATGGGCGGCATGACGGCAGAAGGCGTGCGCATGATGCTTGCTGCCAAGGCTGCCGCCGCAACAGACCTCGCTACGCAAGAGCTCGCCTCGCGCGCGGCTTCCACCGCCTCCAACATCCGCTGGCAGGAGTTCGGCGAACAACTCACGGATGTAGAAGCCAACCTGCGGGAATCTGCCGCCATTTTACCCTACCTGCTCATAGGGTCCGGCAGGGTGGCACTGCGGCATTTCCGCGATGCAGAGGGGCTGGTGGGGGATGGCTCGCGCTTGGCACGCTTCGGCATCGAGGAATCGAAAATTGAAGCGATTATGAGCGAGCGGCATTTGGACCGCAAGGGGGTGCTGTTGCAAGAGGCGCTGCAAGGCTCTCGGTGGTGGTCCGCCCCGGGCTTTTTGCCGGAGGCCATACGCGCCATGCGCCTGCTGAACACAGATTACTTTAAGGGGTTTGAGCGCGCAGACGTGGTGCGAGACTTTTTGCGCATACCGGCAGAATCCGCCATCGTACAACGGCACGAGCCGGTGCAACGCAGCTACGAAGATATGCTGCATACCCCGGGGCATGCCCGGGATCGCGCGGGTTTTTACACCATACGCAGCAACCCTCGTTTTAAGGAAGCCCTGGCCCTGTGGGACGAATGGTGGCAGCGCTCCAACATCAATACGCACAGCTCGCGCGTGCAGTTGGGGGAGTGGGAGATACGCCACGGTGCAGAGTCCGCCCGCTACGAGCGCAGCGCACGCTACCTTAAAGAGCTGCAGCAACCGGGCAACAAAGTACCCCGCCGCATGCAGGATTTGGCCATCTATGCTCCGCGCGCGGAAGACGAGCGGCGCGCCCTATTGAGAGACCGCGTGGCAGAGCTGCAGGATTTGTCGTACCAATTCCTCATGAACACCAACCCCTTCGATTCCATTTTATATAAGAGCTACTCTGTAGAGCGCATTCGCAACGAGGCAGAGCGCAGCCGCGAAGAGTTTTTAGGAGCCGTGGGCAGAACCGTGGTACGCGCCGGACTGGGATACCCCAAAGAGGAAAACATGGCTCTGTTCAGCCGCTACTTCCAACAATACTACCTGCGCAAAAAATACCGGGAGCGCGGCGCACGCATCAAATGGTTGCAGGACGTACCGGCGGACTACCTCTATAAAATGGGAGAGCACGCGCCGTATTATAAACACCCGGAGTACGGCACCCACCCGGAGCTGTTGGAGGCGTTCCGCATCTACATGGGGGTACGCACCAACACGGAGTTGCTTATAGACCTGCTACCGATGATGGAGGACTACCGCACCGCGCTTTCTCGCGGTATGAGCCCGGCACAGGCGTACGCTCACCTCATTGAGCGCGAGCTGGGCTACCGCCCGAATAAGCTGAAAGATTACCCCCAAGAGGAGCTGGCACACACGGCCAACCTCACCCCCATGGCAGAATACTCCCTGCTCAACGCCCAAATGTGCCGGGACTACATGCGCCTTACGGCTGCCACCTTAGAGCAAGAGCAAGGCGGTGACGGCCGCACCTACTGGCGTATGAAACGCCCGGACGGCACCTACTCTCGCTGGCACGAGTCCGCCGCTTTTGCCATGAACGACGTTGCCGCCAATGCCTCTCTCACCTTCCTGCCCTTGGGGCAAAGTTGGCAGCAGGCCCAACGAGGGCGCACCAACCTGATGCAGCTGCCCGCAGCAGGGGCGCAAGAGTTCTCCGGCTACGACCAGTTGTGCAGCTTTGCGATGAAAGATTTATCCGCCCTGTGGCTGGAATCTGCGGCGCACTTGCAACCGGGGTTAAGTGCCGAGCGGTTTCGCCACCGTTTTGCGTCCGCCAAAGACTACGGAGACGGCCTCACCCCCATGTACCGGGAGGATACAGAGGGAGAGGGGCGCCTTGCCTTCGACATCCATACCACCACTACCCCCTACACCATGGCGGGGGCGCGTTTCTTTACCTTCTGGCAACGTGGGTTACAATCCGGCGAGCTGGCGGCAGCGCAGGCAGACAACTTTCTGAAAACCATCGGCGGCGAATGGGCAAAACTGGTACCCGATGCCACGCAAGAAGACGCACAGACCAAACGCGCCGAGGCCATGGGCTTGTTCTCTCAATATTATTTCATGAGCAAGCTGCCGGAACTGGCAGTGCCAAACACCGTAAAAGAATGGCTGGCCTACGCCGCCTTTACCCCGCCTGCAACAGAGCTTGGCGAGGGCTCCATCCGCCTCGGCAAAAACCACTCCGGCATCATCAGCGGCAGCAACCGCCACATTGCAGCCTACCTCCGCAACATGGCCCCGGAGCTGGAGGCTCTGCGCACCCGGCTGGGGGGCGGTCCGCTGCCAGATGCGCAGATAGATGCCATGATGCAGCGTGCCTTCGGGCAAGATGCCGCGCAATCTGCCGAGCAACTGTGGTGCTACCGTTACTGTGGGGAAGAAGCCCTGCACGCTGTGGCCCCGGCCTACTGGGTGCTTTTGCGAGAACCGCAACGCGGCTGGCAGCTCATGGATGCGCAAGAGCAACACGCCCTGCGAAAATTTTTGGAGCCGTTTATTCGGCAAAATCCGCCACCCGGTATCGCCCCGGGGGAGGATGGGCTTTTGCCGGCGTTAAAGCACCTGGGCCACAGCCTCAGCCTGCACCCGGAGCTCCACTCCCTCAGTGCCGGCATTGCCCCCGGGCAATTACACCGGCTCTATACCCCCGCCATGCAAGAAGCAGTGGCCACACCCCTACCTTCTCAAGATTTTGCAGAGCCGCTATACAGCCCGCTACCCTTCCCCTACCCACGCGGGGTAAGCATGCCCGGCATTCGGCCGGCAGAAAGCCCCCCCGGAGATGCAGATTACCAATACTCGCTGCAACTGCTGGATATTTTGCGCAGTTACCCGGCAGCCACCCCATATGCGCTGGAAAACGGGATATGGTGGAACGGGCAGGCCTTTGGCGGCTCCCAAGGCAAAGCCCCTTATGGTTTGGAGCACCACGAGGTGCAACCGGCATTGGGCAGTGTACGCCGCCTGCTGGAGCAAATCCATACACTATGCCAAGAGAACCGCACCAACGCCGTGAGCATCTGCGGGGTGAAAATGCACAACATCTCGCCACAAGCGCTCCGGCACCCCGCCTTGGCCAACATTACCGTTTACCGCGAAACCACCGAGGATTCCCCCATGCGCAACCGTGCCCACTTAGGCCGCCTCATGCCGGGAGACCCGGCAGCAGACGACTCCCGAGCACGCCACCCCTATGTGGTAGAGGTGCGCCAAGGAGCCTACACAGACAACGAGCTGCACCTTTTGCGCCCGGGGGCAGACATGCTCAGCTGCCAAGTTCCGCTGCAAACCTATACCCATGCACCGCACCGCAAATATGCCGAAAACAGCAGGCAAGAAACCGCAAACAGCGTGCTGCAACACGCACTGGACAGCCTGTGCAGCATTGCAGGCAAAGATGCCGCCTTTATGGCAAACCGCCTCTGCAACAAGCTAAGCTTGCCCGAGGTGCTGATGCGTTTATTTGAGGATACCAACTTTGCCTACAACCTGCAGCGGCACAGCTCTGTGCACGAGCTACGCCCGCAAACGCTCAAAACCCTGCGCCTGGCGGCAGACATCATCCGCTGCATAGCAGCCCCCAACCATGCAGGCAGCAAAGAAGCCGCACAAGCCTTGCGCCGCCTGCAACAACACCTGCGCCGCCTCAACAAAGAACAGGCAGAGCGCGAGGTGATAGAACACGAGCTGATGCGCAGCACCCCCAAAATACTCAATAACCCCATCTCCCAATAAACCATACACCCCTAACCGCCCACCCATATATGCCGGATACCCCACCCCCACACCCCTTGGGCGGCCGCTTGGATGACCCCCTGT
>SUVM01000050.1 GCA_015062015.1 Akkermansiaceae bacterium
TACATGATGAAACAGGCCGTGCAAATACCGGACCCCGTAGTCTTTTTAGAGCACAAGTTCCTGTACCGCTGGCTCAAGGCAGACACATGGGCAGAGCCCAACCCGCTCCCCATTGGCCAAGCACGCATTGCCCGCCCCGGCCGCCATGCCACGGTTGTTACATACTCTGCCATGGTGCCCGAGGCGCTGAAAGCGGCAGAAGAGCTTGCCGCCGACAGCGGGTACCTGATTGAAGTGGTGGATTTACGCAGCGTCAAACCGCTGGACACGGATACCATTTTGGCCTCCGTAGCCCGAACGGGCAGATTGCTGGTAGTGAGCGAGGATTTCCCCTGGGGCGGCGTAGCTGCCGAGGTAGTGGCACGCGTTGCCTCCGAAGGGCTGCACCTGCTGGATGCCCCGCCCCTGCGCCTGAGCTCCAAAGACAGTCCCATACCCTACCACCCCGACCTGTGGAAAGCGCACCGCCCCCACTCATGCGACATTGCCGCCGCCGTAAGATACCTCTTAACCCTTTAACCACCTCAGCCTGCTTTTCTTTATGCCTTTAGTTCCCATCCTTATGCCCCAGTTGGGCGAATCCATAGCAGAAGCCACCATCATGCGCCTCTTGGTGGCTCCGGGAGGCGAAGTCTCCGAAGACCAAGAGGTATTTGAAGTAGAAACCAACAAGGCCGTGATGGGTGTTACCGTTGCCTGCGGCGGCATAATAAAAGAAATACGCGTCTGCGAGGGAGAAACCGTACCCGTAGGTGCCATCATGGGCATTATAGAAGCCACGCCAGAAGAGGTAGAGCGCACCGGCTCTGCCGTGCTCGATGCCGCAACAGCCGCTGCCCCGCCTACCCCCGCTGCCACAAACCACGAAAACGCAGCAGACGGAGCCCACTTCCGCACCGACGGCGAATACCGCGAAAGCTCTGCCGCAGCCCACATCGACACCGGGGGCAGAGGCCTGCCGGTGCCTGCACCCTTCCGTGGTGCGCGCTACCTCTCCCCGAGGGTTCGCGCGCGTATGGACGAGCTGAGCATCACCGAGGCGGACCTGGCCTACGTTATCGGCACCGGGGCTAACGGGCGTATTACCATCGAAGACTTTGAAAACTTCATGAACTATGTGGACGGCTGGCCATCCCGCCCGGCATCGCCCATGCGCCGCAGTGTAGCCGGCAGCATGCAACGCACCTGGCGCCGCCCCATTGCCAGTGCCGGCCGCCCCATTTACATGGCCCCCATCATCTTACACCGCCGCAACCACCCGCGCAAACCGGGTGTCACGCTGTACTTTTTACGCGCACTGGCCTTAGCCTTGGCAGAAGCACCGGAGTGCGCAGGCTACATGGTAGGCGGACGCATCCTTACCCCCCGCCGTATAGACTTGGGCGTTGCCGTCCAGGTGGCAGACGGTGTGATGGTGCCCGTCATGCGCGCGGTGGATGAGTATACGCTGGATGAATTAATAGACGAATACAACAAGGTAGTAGCGCAGGCGAGAGACCGCAAGCTCGACCCCGCCTATGTAGGTGGCGGCATTGCCACGGTATCCAACTTCGGCGGCTTTGGGCTTACCTTTGCCTCCCCCATGCCCCTGCCCAGCGAAAGCCTTATTTTGGGCGTAGGAGCCGTACGCAAAACCCCGGTATGGAGCGACGAGGTGGAGTGCTTTATCCCCGTAGAGCAGGCAGAGATTGTAGCCTCGTTCGACCACCGCGTGGTGGACGGCGGAGACATAGGCCGCCTCATGCAACGAATTGCCTACTTCCTGGAACACCCGGAACTCCTCTGATTCCTCCTCCCCCCCACCACCGCCATGCTTCCACTGGACCCGCAACAACATGTAATTGGCCTATTAGCCGGTGCCGGAGAATACCCCCGCCTCATCATCGAGGGGGCCAAGCGCGCCGGCATGCGCGTTGTGGTGGCCGGGTTTCGCGGGGCTGTGGGCAAAGAGATTCCGCCGCTGTGCGATGCGTTTGCCAAATTTCGCGTTGGTGCGGTGGAAGGCCCGCGCGCTTTCTTTGCCAAGCACGGGGTAACCCATGTGCTGATGGCCGGGCAAATTAAACCCGCCTGCATCTACACCATGTGGCCGGATGCCACGGCACGCCGCCTATTGGCGCAGCTGGACCGCCGCAACGCCCACACCATCTTTGGTGCCGTGTGTGATTATGTAGCCGCCAACGGCATGCAAATGCTGCCCTCCACCGCCTATATGGACGACGTAATGCCCGGGGCCATCCACATCGCAGGCCCGGCCTTATCCCCCGACCAACTAGATGCCGCCCGCCACGGCATGCAGCTTGCACGAGAAATTGCACGCTTGGATATTGGCCAAAGCCTCATGCTCAGAGACAGGCAAGTTACCTGTGTAGAAGGCTTCAAAGGCACCAACGAATGCATTAAAAACGGGGGCGGCACTGCCCAAGAGCCCGTCATGCTCTGCAAAGTGACTAAACCGGGGCATGATATGCGCTTCGATGTACCCTGCATCGGGCTGCGCACCATCCAGCACTGTGTACGCCACCATGTGCGCTGCATCGTGTTCGAGGCCGGGCGCACCATCTTCTTCCAAAAACAAGCGGTTATCGACCTATGCAACCGCCACGGCATCACCCTGCTCGGTATGGATATGCCCGCCGGCGGCACCGTGGTAAACGCCATTAACCACGCAAACGACGATGCAGCCCACGCCTATGCACTGGCCACCGCGTTAGAGCAGCTCGGCATCGGCCACTCTGCCGTGGTGTGCGACGGCGTTGTCATTACCGTAGAGGACCCCCAAGGCCCTACCAAATGCATTGCCCGTGCCGCCGCCTACATGAAACGGCTGCGCTTTGCACGTTTGGCCAACTGGCTTTGCGGGCTCTTCCTGGGCCGCAAAGGCAGCCCGCCCTCCCCCATGGTGATGCGCTACACCCCCGCGTTTGAGATGACCCCGCTCGTGCTCCAGCTCGCCCGCAAATACGGCATCCGGCTCATGTAAAATTCCCTACCGCTTCAGAGCCATCATGCCCAACAGCACATTGCGCAGGCATTATTCTACATAATCTCCGTTTTCATCCACCTCTTGCAACAGCTGCGCGCACTCTGCATGGCCCAGTTTTTCTGCAAGTTGAAACGGGGTAAGGCCATCAGCATCGGTAGAATTGAGGGGAGGATGAGGATGCCGCAGCAACACCTGCAAACAGGCAGGGCTATTGCAGCGAACAGCCGTATGCAAGAGTGTATCCGTACATTCCATGTCCGACACATCCCGATACCCCCATACACCGCCCACTTTCACCTTGGGGTTTTTGCGGGTATAATAATACTGCCAATACTGCGGATTTTTTATCTCTGCCGCCTGCATCAACAACTCCAGGCACTCTGCATGGCCACCCTCTATAGCCACCGTCAAACTGGCTTGATCCGGGACAGAACAATAGGCTATCTCCCCCATTGCATATAAATGCAGCAACTGCATGTCTTTTTTACGCACAAGCGCTTCCAGTTCTTCTGCCCCAAACAGCACCGGAACACTATACCCGCACAACGAAAGTTGCTCCCGAGCCGCTTGCGCCGGAGAAGAAAAACAAGGAGCCGCCCCGGCTACACCATACAACGTACCGGAGGAAAAATGATGCAACACCAAATCCGGCACGCCATCTCCATTCTCATCATTCAACACAAAACGCCCCCAACCCAACACATGGTATGTTTGCCCACCGGGGGCGGGGATTTGCACAACCGGCAACGGCACTCCCGCAGGCGTGGGAAGCGCACCTACCCTAAGCGGCAACCGAAAATTCCCGCCGATAATCTCCCACTGCGACGGGGCTTGGCGCATGCAGGCAGATATATCCACCGGGTAGCCCATATAAGCCAGCTCGCGAGACTCCGCCAACTCCGGCACCACAATCCCCACACAGACGTCTTGTTTCCCTCTGCCCGGGCCAAAAAAACGGCTGTAATGCATTTGCAACTCATTACCCACCATTTTCAACACACCGGTTGGGGCACCGAAGCGTGCGCAATGGTAAGCCGTATCCGTAAAGCGCTCAAACTCATGCCAACGGCCATCAGCAAAACGGTATAGCTGCACAGTTCTGGTACTGCTATCCACCCCGCTGGTATACCCCGGGTGCCATGTATAACGCATGGCGATAGCATCTGCCAACGGAATCCCACCCGGCATCGGCAAGCCGGGCACCCCCAGCTCGGTGGGCACCCACTCATCTGCCGCAGGCGGCAACATAGTTTGCTCCTCAAATCCCATATACGTCAACTTCACGGAATCTGCCGGCACTTTATGCCAATCGGTGTTCCCGTCATGCTCATACGGTGGTAACTCGCACAGCTTCACCTCGTGCGGTTGCAACACAATTTCTTCCTCCACAGCAGCAACATACCCCTCCCTAAGCAAAGTGCCATCCGGCAAAAACACAATTGCACACATCCTCCCGGGCAATAAACGCACCCTGCAATCCAACTTATTGCACAGCTCTACCTTAAGGGCAGACTTCTTACCATCCGTCCGGCCCAAATAACGCAACTGCACATAATCCGGGGCCGGGGGCAGGGTGTTATCCAAAGCCATATCGCCCAGCCACAAATCCGCCCCGTTATAATAACTCACCACATTACCCTGCAGCCGGAAAGCGGCAATATTGTCAAAACAGGGGGACAACACCAAGCGGGTCACCGGCTTCCACTCCCCCGCCTGTTGCTGCAACAATGCGTAGTAATGCGAAGCGGAGCGCGTATGCGCCCCCTGCTTCTTATAGCTCAACACACGCACCGAGTCCGCCAACTCCTGCACCTGCGCGTCCGTATACTTATCCTCACCCGACGCACCCAAAAACAAACACTCCGGCTCCGGTTCGGATGTTGCCAATTTCAGCATCGCATCCACCTCTGACTCGGGTACGGCGGCACTTCCCCCAAGCGCTAACAAGAATATGGTATACAGGGCACTTTTTAACATACCTGCATTATATACCATTCCATACTCAAGGCAAGTAAATACTGCCCGAAAACCTGTTATTTACCCAAACAGAAGGTAGCAAACACGCGGGTAAGGATATCCTCCGTATCCACACGGCCGGAGATAGAGCCCAGCGCATCCAGCGCGGCGCGCAGGTCAACATCCGTCAACTCCGGGGAGAGCCCGCCCAGCAACCCGGCACGGGCAGCAGCCAAATACTCCAAAGCTTGTTGCAGGGCATAGCGGTGGCGGGTGTTGATGGCGGCCAGAGAATCCGGCTCGCCGCCGCCATGCAAAAAGAGCGCGGTAATGGCAGCAGCCAATGCCTCGTGCCCTTGCCCTGTGCGGCAGGAGATACGCAGTGCATCCGCCCCCTGCCATTCGGGGTGCTCCGGCAAGTCGCACTTATTGAGCAAAAGGATATGCTGCGCCGTAGTCTGCGGTATGTCCGCGCGCGCGGGGGGCAAGGTGGCATCTGCCACTTCCAGAACAAGGTCTGCCTCTGCACCCGCACGGCGGCTGCGCTCCATACCGGCACGTTCTATAGCATCTGCACTGTCATGCAAGCCCGCAGTATCAATAAGGCGCAGGCGCAAACCACCCAAGATAACACTCTCTTCTATGGTGTCTCTCGTGGTGCCTGCGGTATCGCTCACTATTGCGCGCTCGTAGCCCAGCAGCATGTTGAGCAGGCTGGATTTTCCCACATTGGGGGCACCCACAATGGCTGTGCGAATCCCCTCTCGCAACAAACGCCCCTCGTCTGCCGTAGCCAACAACAAGCGCAGCTCGGCACACACGGCATCCACTGCCGCCACCAGTTCTTGCGTGGTATCGGGTGCTATGTCCTCCTCCGGGAAATCTATATACGCCTCCACATGCGCCGCCACAGAGATAAGCCTATCCACCGCCGACTCCACCTTGCGAAAAATCGCCCCGTGCAATTGGTTTTGAGCCGCACGCAATGCGAGGTCGCTGCCGGCATTGATTACATCCATCACCGCCTCGGCACGGGTGAGGTCCATGCGCCCGTTCTCAAACGCCCGGCGGGTAAACTCTCCGGGCTCTGCCGGGCGCGCGCCGCATTGCAGCAAACGCTCCAACACACGCCGCGTTACCAACATACCACCATGGCAAGAGAGCTCTACCACATCTTCCCCGGTATAACTGGCAGGGGCAGCAAAATATGTGGTCACCACCTCGTCCACCACGCGCCCGTGCGCGTCTCGCACATAAGCAAGCGTTGCACGGCGCGGTTGTGTTACCTTGCCGGTGCATGCCTGCAATACGGCGGTGGCCTGCGGCCCGCTTATGCGAATAACGGCTATGGCTCCACTCCCCGGGGGGGTGGCTATGGCGGCTATGGTCTCGGTGCTCTGCATGTCGGCTCCATCGTCTCATATACCGCCCGATTTGGCAATACTAATTTTCGCTCTCCCATCAATTTCCGATTTTCAAAAAATTATAAAAAATTAATAATGCACGTCTATCCATTTATTTTTAGTATATTACAATACAAATTAAACGACAAAAGGCACAAAAATTCCCGGCACACTCACATTTTAGGCTTGCAAAGGTAAAAAAAAGTGGTATACTTTTGCTCGCCTACTTCCTACCTCTGGATGTTGGGCATCTTCAAAACATCAACCATCAGAAGACAATTATGAAGACCATCGCTATTCTTGCTATCGCCGCCGCCGCTCTCGTTTCCTGCCAGCAGCAGCAGCCCGTAGAGACCACCACGGACGTTCAGCCCATCGAGCAGTCCAAGAAGTAATTGAGGCGGTAGGCTAAAAGCTTACTCATCAATCGCGATAGCACGCCTGATTCCATTCAGGCGTGTTTTTTTGTTATCAAAAAACATTTTGTGCTTGCCTGCGCAGTCTTTTTGTATATACTGGGGTAGTGAGTTTGTTCTATTCGGGAGCAAACACCGCAAACCATCAACATCAAAAGATATTAATCATGAAGACCATCGCTATTCTTGCTATCGCCGCCGCTGCTCTCGTTTCCTGCCAGCAGCAGCAGCCCCTTCCTCAAAAGGAAGTTCAAATCGACACCAACTCCAAGAAGTAATTGTCGGTTGTAAGCTCTAAGCTTACTCATATTCATTTTACAAAGAGTGCTCGGGGAGACAACTTCCCGAGTGCTTTTTGTTACCGCTATGCGGCTTTAACTCAATTTAAGAGATTCTCACCTTGACCGCGCCGGCAAGCTCTGCTACAATCCCGGCCGTGGCCTATCTGGAAATTAACAATGCAAGCGTACATTACCCCGTGCGCAACATGTGGGGTACCACGGGCGATGTTGTGCGTGCGGTGGACAATGTGTGCCTGAGCATGGAAAAAGGCAGCATTTTGGGGCTGGTGGGCGAGTCCGGCTGCGGTAAATCCACCCTTTCGCGCGCCATTATGCAGTTGCAACCCCTTACGGGCGGCAACATTACGCTGGACGGCACCAACCTCAGCCGCCTGCCCGCACGCGAGATTCGGCGCAGGAGAACGGATTTTCAGATGGTGTTTCAGGATCCCTATGCCTCTCTCAACCCCCGCATGAGCATTTATGCCACATTACTGGAAGCATTGATGCAACGGAGCCCCCTCCCCAAAAGCAAGCGTACCGATGCCGTGGCCGAGCTGATGGAGCGCGTGGGGCTAAGCGCAGAGCACATGTTCAAATACCCGCACGAGTTTAGCGGCGGGCAACGGCAGCGCATTGCCATAGCACGCGCCATAGCCCCGCGCCCCAAGCTGCTACTGGCAGACGAGCCGGTTTCTGCGCTGGATGTATCCATCCAAAGCCAAATCCTCAACCTGCTCACCGAGCTGACGCAAGACTTAGGCATCAGCTTGCTCTTCATCTCGCACGACCTCGCCGTTGTTCACTACATAGCCGACAACATAGCCGTAATGCAACGCGGAAAAATCGTGGAATACGGCACGGCAGATGCCGTTTTTAACCACCCGCAGCACCCCTACACCCAAACACTGCTCGCAGCAGTCCCCAAAATCGATAACTAAAGTACAAGGCACAAGTTGGAAGTTGGAAGTTGGAAGTTGAAAGTTGGAAGTATGATATTGGGGCAAATTCATCCGCATACACGATTCTTGCTTGATAAATACAAGGAATCAGGTATGATGTGGGGAAATCTGCCACATGACTGCACTCTCCACATATGCCGCCATTGCGCTCGGGGCCGCTGTGCTCTTAGTGCCCCAAGCGGCTTATGCCCAGCGCGCTGCCGGTAGCCGCACCACGCAAACTGCCCGCAACAAACAGGCTAAAGACCCCGCAGAATACTTTTTAACCGCTTTCGGACTGTGCAAAGATGCAGAAAAATGCGCAGCCGAGGGAGACTACATCACCGCAACAAAAAAGAGCGACCAGGCAGAGAAGATTTTAGCACGCATTGTAGCCGATTTTCCGGACTGGAAACCCGACATGGTGCGCTACCGCCGAGAAAAGCTCGCCAAAGCGCGTGCTCAATACAAGCAAGCCTCGGTCAACGCCCCCATACCCACCGGCAGAGAACCCGGCCGCACCGTGCCGCGAGACGTTAACCTCCACCTCCCCAACATTAAGGACCCCATCAGCAACACCGGGGCCATTATCGACCCCGAGCGCGTACGCCTGCCTAACTACGATACCACAGACCCCGAGCTGTACAACACCTTGGCACGCCTTAAAGAAGAGTGCTCTCGCATGACGCGCGCCTATGCCGAGCTGGAAGCCAACTACCGCCAGGTACAACGAGACCTCACCACCGCACAGCTCGACATGAAGATGTACAAGGAGCGCTACGAAAAGCTCCAACAAGACATTGCCAAAGAGCGCACCGTGAGCAACGAGCTGGTTGCCTCTTACGCCAAAAAATTAGAAGAAACCGAGGCTAAACTACGCGAGTCCGAGCAAGCACGCGAAGCCGCAGAAAACCGCGCGGCAGAGCTGAGCACCCAACTGCAGCAAACGCAAGAAGAGCTGGCACGCGTTATCCAAGAGCGCGATGCCCTGCGCGACGAAAATAAACAACTGCGCGCCATTATCGAGCTCAATAACCCGGAAAAAACCAAAGCCCTGCTGGACCAAAACCTTACCCTGGCAGAGCAGTTGGAGCAAGCCAAACAGCGCGTTGCAGAGCTGGAGGCCATTGCCGCCGGGGCTGCAGACGAAAACGATGTGCTTAACCAACAGGTAGAAGCCGCCAGAGACGAAGTAGAGCAGCTCCGCGAGCAGCTCGGTGCCATTTACGACGAAAACCGAGGCTACCGCCGCCGCGTATCCGACCTCACCGAGCGCCTTAACAATCTGGAAGCCGCCGCCAAAGCCCAAGCAGATGCCCCCACGGTAGACCCCGCCTTGGCAGAAGAAACACGCGTGCTTAAAGAAATTATCGCCAAACAACGCCGCACCTTGGAAATGCAGGAGGAAGGCCGCCAAATGCTGCTG
The DNA here is from genome assembly GCA_015062015.1 of Akkermansiaceae bacterium. Taxonomy (GTDB): domain Bacteria; phylum Verrucomicrobiota; class Verrucomicrobiia; order Verrucomicrobiales; family Akkermansiaceae; genus Akkermansia. Next base: position 9,410 of record SUVM01000050.1, read on the forward strand.
GAAACCTACAAACAGCTCAAAAGCGAAAATACAGAAATGCTTGCCCAACTCCAAAAACTGGAAGAAGAAAGCAAGCTGGAGCTCTCCGAAGCAGAGCAACGCCTCATCGAAGCCGTACGCAAGGGAGAAAACACCCCCACCCAAGAGGACACCGCCGGCACGGAAGCCGTGCGCCGCAGCCTCGCCATAGAAACCCTTACCAAACAGGCAGATGCCGCCTTTAACAAAAGCCGCTACACTGCCGCAGAACAGCTCTACCGCACCCTTTACGACTACCAGCCGGACCATGTACCCTGCCTCGTCAACCTGGGTACCATCCTGCTTTACCGCAACAAATGCACAGAGGCTATAGAATACCTCAGCCGCGCCACACGTCTGGCCCCGGATTTGCCGATTTCTTACTTCCTGGCCGGCATATGCTACTACCGCCTCGACCGCATGGAAGAGGCAGAACAAATGTTTTTGCACACCATCGAGGCGGACCCCGCCAATGCCGAGGCTTTCTTCTACTTAGCTAACATAGAAGGCATCACCGGCAGGGCAGATGCCGCCTTAAGCCACTTTGCCGCAGCCGTTAAGCTGAAACCCACTTTGGCAGATGCACACTACAACATGGCACGGCTCTACGCAGAGCTCGGCAAAATACCGGATGCCTCCCGCGCGTACAGCCGCGCCATCAAAGCCGGAGCCGAGCCCGATACCGAGTTCGACCAATACCTCCTTAACCACCCGGACAATAAACAAACCCCCGGCGATGACTTGGTAGAGCAAATTCAACCGGAGGCAGAAGCCGCCCGCATCAAACAACAGCTCTCCCCCAACGAAACACAGCAACCGGAACCACCACAACAACCGGCTGCCGATGCCGCACAACCCGCCACCCCGGCAGAAACACCCGCCACCCCCGCCTTAAGCCCGGAGGAAGCACAGCACAAAGCCGTGATGGACGAAATTGCCAGGCTCTCCACCGCTGCGCCCAAATCCGCCCCCACCCCGTCCTCCGCCGGCAAAGAGACCAAAACGCCCGCTTCTCGTTTCACCACCACCACCGTGCGCGTCAAACAAGGCCGCCGCACCAAAAAAGTGAAACTGCGCCTCAAGCGCCCCGCCCCCCAGCGCCTGCGCGAATCCGGCGGCGATATTAAGGTGCTCAAACAAAACACCCCCAAAAAAGAGCAACGCCGCTCCCGCAGAAAATAAACAAGCCATTTCTGTTTACATACGGCAACAACAAGGCAGGATTTGTTAGTAAGTTTCGCAGATTAGGCATTTTTAGCTCGCCAAGGGCAAAATAATATGCTAATATCTATGCCGTAAAACTTTTCGGAACATGCGTTTATACTCTCAAATTTCTGCTTTACTTTGTATTGTAACAGCCGGCATCGGCGCACACGCGCAAGAAGCCGCGCCCCAAACTGCGCCCGCAGCAGCCCCGGCTGTTACAGAGGAACTACAAAACGCCTTAAGCAAAGCCGTAGAAGCCCAAAATGCCTTAATACAAGCACAAAATGAGCTTAAGGCAGCCCAAGAGGCACAGAGAAGTGCCCAACACGAAGCCCAACAGGCCAAGGCAGAAGCCCAAGCAGCCCAAGAGACCGCAGCCGCTGCTCAAACTGCAACAGAACAGGCTTTGGCCGAGGCACAAAGTGCCAAAGAAGCCGCTGCCGCCGCCCAACAGGAAACTCAAAAAGCCAAAGCAGAGACAGAGAACGCCCGCCAGGCCATGGAAAAAGCGCAGCACGAGATGCTTGCCACACGCCACGAGGCAGAAACCATTGCAGCCGATGCCGCAGCCAAAATTGCCGCTGCCGAGCAAAAAGCCAAAGCCGCCACAGCAGAGAAAGATGCCAAAGAGCTGCTCATCCGCAACGCAGATTTGAGCGATAAAGCAAAAGAGGCCCTCACCGCAGCCTCCAAACTCATGAGTCTGGAGTTCTTACAAGGCTACATGAATCACCCCGGCCACCACGCCTTCGACGGGCATAGTGCCTTAGACCACGCCAAGCTCAAAGTCAACTTCATCCCGCCCTCCAACGGGCTTCCCTGCCCGGACTGCGGCCAAACCGTCTGGAACCGCAACAAAGACCACCTCCCCGCCTGGACCTGCCACTACACCGGCAATGACAAAGAGCAATACGCGCGTTTCCCCATCCCCCTGCGTCTTTATGCACAAGAAGAAGCCGGCATGAGCCTGTGGGAGAAACTCTGCCACCGCGTTGAGGTGGACCCCTTCAACCTGGCAGCCACCATCATTTTCCTGCTGGCCATTTGCCACACCTTCCTGGCACCCAAAATCTCCTCCTGGGCTCACCATCTGGAGAAAAAGCACAAAGAATCCCTGCGTGCACGCAAATTCCGTATTGAGCACCCGGAGCAGCGGCTGCCCGTATCCTTCACCTCCACCATACTGCACTTTCTGGGAGAGGTGGAAGTCGTGTTCGGCCTGTGGGTGATACCCTTTGCTGCGGTATGTATACATTACTATTCGTTAGATGACTTCCTGAAGTACATCGACCACGATGTCGTGTTCACCGAGGCATTGTTTGTAGCGGTAGTGATGGTCATTGCGGCATCTCGGCCCATCTATCGTTTGGCAGAGATAACCCTCAAGAAAGGCGCGTCTCTGGGCAAGGGCACACCGGCAGCCTGGTGGCTTTCCGTACTGTGCATTGCGCCGTTGCTGGGCTCCTTCATCACCGAGCCGGCCGCCATGACACTGGCAGCCATCTTGCTGAGCAAGAAGATATACCAGCTCAAGCCCAGCCCTGCTCTGTGCTACGCCACACTTGCCCTGTTGTTTGTCAACGTATCGGTAGGCGGCACCCTTACACACTTTGCAGCACCGCCCATTGTCATGATTTCCGAAAAATGGGATTTCGGGTTTAGCCACATGGTACTCAACTTCGGGTGGAAAGCAGTTGCCGGCATTGTGCTTTCCAACATCCTCTACTTCCTCATCTTCCGCAAAGAGTTTAAGCGTTTGGAAAGCGTACAGCGCAGCCAAATGGCCTTCGAGCATGCCGTGCCCACCACATGGGAGGACCGCCAAGACAATATCCCCATCTGGGTATACTGCGTCTCCATCGGCTTCCTGGCATGGACGGTGTACTTTAACCACCACCCGGCACTCTTCATCGGCGGTTTCATGTTCTTCCTGGGGTTCACCCTTGCTACGCCGCAATACCAAAACCACGTTACCATCAAAGTACCGCTGCTGGTAGCCTTCTTCCTGGCAGGGCTGGTTACCTTGGGTGGTGTACAAGGTTGGTGGATGGAGCCCATGCTGCAAGCGCTCTCCGAGATGGGGGCCACAGCTACCATGGGGGTAGCCAGCATCCTGACAGCGTTTAACGACAATGCCTCCGTTACCTATCTGGCCAGCACCGTACCCGGGCTGCAAGAGCAAATCAAATACGCCATTGTAGCCGGGGCCGTAACGGGCGGTGGTCTCACCGTCATTGCCAATGCGCCCAACCCTGCGGGGCAAGCCATCTTGGGCAAATACTTCAAGGGCGGCATCAATGCACTCAAGCTGTTTATGTGGGCGTTCATCCCCACGGTCATCATGTTCCTGCTCTTTATCTGCACCTGCCCGCAGGAAAGTGCAGAGGCTCCCGCAACCCCGGAGCCCCGGCAGGAAGAACAACAGCAGAAACCCTCTACTCACCCCGAGATGCCCGAAACCACCCACCTGCACTCCTAAACACAGCCCACCAGCATGTTCACCGGAATTGTAGAATGCACCGGCACTGTCACCGCGCGCACTCCCATCGAAAAAGGCGCACGCTACACCATCAACATCCCCTTTGCGGCAGAGCTTGCCTTGGGAGACTCCGTGGCAGTTAACGGCTGCTGCCTCACGGTGGACCGCATCTGCGGCAGTGCCGTAGAGTTCGACCTCCTCAGCCAAACCATGCGCGTTACCTCGCTGGGGACGCTCTACCCCGGCTCTGCCTGCAATCTGGAGCGCGCCATGGGCACCAACGGCCGCTTCGGCGGTCACCTCGTTATGGGGCATGTCGACACCACCGGCACCGTTACCGCTATTTCCCCCGTCGGGCAGGACCACATGGTGCGCATCCGCATCCCGGCAGAATACCTGCGCTACACCATAGACAAAGGCAGCATCTGTATAGACGGCATCTCCCTCACCATCGCCGCCATTCACCCGGACACCGCAGAGCTGGAGTTCTGGATTACCCCGCACACTTGGCAACGCACCATCATGCAATACTACGCCCCCGGCACCATTGTTGATATAGAGGTGGACATGATTGCCAAATATGTGGAAAAAATGTTTGGCAAAAAGACATCGTAAAACAATATGCAAAAAAAGCATATTGTGCTTGATATTTCGTTGCAATGGTGCTACTTTTGCCGCAACAAAAAATTCGCATCACATGAAACAACTTCAACTCCTCATCTGCACCTTAGCTGCACTTGTACTTACGCCAACCGCCATAGCTCAAACGGAAGAACCCATCATCCGCCCGGAGCATGTCAAAGTCATCCGCCCGGAGCATGTCAAAGTCATCCGCCCGGAGCATGTCAAAGTCATCCGCCCGGAGCA
>SUVM01000051.1 GCA_015062015.1 Akkermansiaceae bacterium
CGAATATTACTCCGAAAGCGGCTCTGTTTATGGCTGCGAAGTAGCGCTTCGCGGTAAAACGTATTTTTATACGGTACAGATGCGTGTTAAGTAAAAGCTCGCCCGCGAGTTAAGGCGGGAGAGATACCGCTTATTCATAAACCACGTTAGCCGGAATCCACTCTGCGGGTGGCTGTTGGCCTGCTTGCAGGGCTGCGCGTATAGCAGAGGCAGATGCGGGGTGGTTGCCGGCAATAAAGGTGGCGCGCACGCCTTCCCGTGGTTGAGGCGGGGCCCCGCGGTGGTATACGATAAAGCGGAGCTGCTCTGCCAAATAATCGTAGCGAGCCCAGCGGTGCAGTTGCTCCCATTGGTCGGTACCCATCAGCCAATAGAGCTCATCTTGCGGGTGTAGTTGTTGCCATGTTTGCACAATACGCCAGCTCCAGCTGGGGGGGGGAAGCTGCAAATCCAGCTCCGACACCTCTGCCCACGGCAAGTGCGCCGTGGCTCGGCGCAGCATGTCGACCCGTTGTTGAGCGGAAAAATAGGCGGTTTTGCCGGTCTTAAACGGGGAGCAGGCTGCCGGCAGAAACACCACTTTGTGCAGCCCTAACGCCTCTGCTGCTGCTTGGGCAATGGTGAGGTGCCCGGCATGCACCGGATCAAACGACCCCCCAAACAAACACGTCTTCATACCCCATACTTTATACTTCCAACTTCCAACTTCCAACTTCCAACTTCCAACTTTCAAAGTCCTTCCGTGTCTTTGTAGGGCAGGAAACACCCCACCGGCACCCATACGAATTTGAGTTCTCGTTTCAGGCGGCGGTAGTGGTTGATAAAGGAGGTGAGGTCCCCGTAGTTTTTTGCCGTTTTGGGGATTCCCTGTTGGCCGCAGTTGGCTAAAATATTGTAGTGCAGCTCGGCATGCAGGTGCGCGGGGAACATGCCTCTGTTGGTGCCGATGGTGCCTATTTGGTCCCCACGGCCTACAAGCTGGCCCAGCTCTACATCAATGCGGTCTAAGTGCCCATACAGGGTTTGGCAGCACAGCACTCTGCCCGTGCGGGGGTCGCGGAAAGCGTGGCGCACGATTACCACTTTGCCCCAGCGCCCTTTGGCATCGTCTGCATAGGTTACAAGGCCATGACCAATGGTGTATACCGGGTCTCCCAAATCGGAGTTGCCGCCGCCGTTGCCATTCCAATCTTCCCCAAGATGGCGGGGGGCTTTCAGGCGCAGCCCGCGGGCTTTGTAGTAGCCGTCTCCGTTGGGTTTGCCTACGGGGAAGTCGAAGCCATCTGCCAAGGGTACGAGAGCCCATTTGCCGTCTTCTGAAAACTTGGCTTTTACTAGCGATTTAGCCTGAGTATGTAATGCTGTTGCCATCAATATTAACGGCAAAAGAAAAATGCGGAAAAATCGTACCATACGCTCCACTCTACCATGTTATTACCTGTTATGGCAAGTGCCAATCCTGCCATGATTTCAAAAAATCGGCAATCAGCAGAGTTTTCTCTTGCCATGGGGGTGGGAATTTGCTATTTAATCCTATTATGTTAAGGGGGCTTTGTGTGTATCTGCTAGTAAGCTTGCTGTGGTGGGGCAGCCGGGTATGGGGCGGTGAGCGGTCTTCTTTTGATTTTGGGTGGGAGTTTAAGTATTGCGGCAAGGCCGCCCCGGAGTTAGGGAGCCGGGCGGCTACGGCAGATTCCGAAGAAGCGGGGCATTGGGCTATCAATGCCATAGATGGCGATACCGGTACCCGCTGGTGTGCGGCAGACGGAAAATCCGGGCACTATCTTTCTATTGCACCGCGTATCAAAGGCAAGGTGCATACCCTGCGTATTGTTTGGGAAAACGACCGCAAAAAACAAGTGCTGGTTGCGCTGGAGGTCGGCACTAAAAAGCCGCAAGAGCACCGCATCCAAACCAAAGGCAAAGAATCCCGCATAGAGCTGGGCGGGCGTAAGGTGCAATCCGTAAAAATTACGGTGAATGGTACCGGGAAAGGGAATTGGGCAAGCATACGCGAGGTGGAGTTTCTGGATGCCGATGGCAAGGCGATGGAGCTGCCGCCCATTTGCCCGGAATCTATGCCCGGGTACACAGCCAAGGGGTATCGTAAGGTGCAGTTGCCGCACGATTGGGCTATTGAGAGCAAGTTTTTACCCGAGGAGCCTAATGAAACCGGCAAACTGCCGTGGATAGGCTATGGATGGTACCGCAGAGAGTTTAATATTACCCCGGATTTTGATGCGAAGCACGAGCGTTATTATTTGGATTTTGACGGAGTGATGTCTGCCCCGCAAGTATTTGTCAACGGGCATAAAGCGGGGGAGTGGGCGTATGGTTACAGCTCATTTCGGGTGGATATAACGCCGTATTTGCGTGCCGGGAGGCGCAATGCCGTGGCGGTGTTGGTGGGTAACAAGCCGCTTTCCACCCGTTGGTACCCCGGTGCAGGTATTTACCGGCATGTTTGGATTGAAAAAACAGCCGCCACCCATATAGACCGCTGGGGGGTGTATGTTACCACGCCGCAGGTAACGGCAAAATCCGCCACGTTGGCGGTGGCAACAACCTTGCGTAATACCGGCGAAAAGCCCGCGCAGCTTACGGTGTTACAAAGTGTGGGCTCTGCAAAGGCAAAGCCTGTTACCGTAACGGTGCCGGCAGGTGGTGTGCAAACCGTGCAACAGGAGCTCGCTTTGCCTAAGCCCCGCCTCTGGAGCTGCGAATCCCCCCACTTGTACCGGCTGCGTACGGCCGTGCGCTGTGGTGACCGTTTTGTGGATTCTTGCGAAACCGAGTTCGGCGTGCGTACCATAGAGTGGCGGGCAGATGGTTTTTACCTGAACGGTAAACGCGTGCAACTTAAAGGCGTTTGCGAGCACCACGACCTGGGCCCGCTGGGGGCCGCATTTTATGCCCGAGCCTACGAGCGCAAAATACGCATTCTGAAAGCCATGGGCTGTAATGCCATACGCATGGCACACAATCCGCCGGCACCTCAGGTGCTCGAGCTGTGCGACCGCCACGGCATGCTCGTGGTTAACGAGTTGTTTGATATTTGGAAACATAAGAAGTACGACAAAACCAACGGCTATCATATTTATTGGAACGATTGGTGGAAAAAAGATGTGCGGCAGTTTATGGTGCGGGACCGTAACCACCCTTGCATCATTGCCTGGAGCGGCGGTAACGAAGTGCCCGAAATCACCCGCCCCGACGGCGCGAAAATATCCCAAGCCTTGCGAGATGAAATGTTGCAGTACGATGCCACCCGCCCGTATACGGTAGGTACCAATGCTGCCCAAGGGGCATTTAACGGTTTTGGCGATACGCAGGATGTGTTTGGTTATAATTACAAACCCGCCCAGTATGCCGAGTTTGTAAAGAAAAAGCCCGGCAGGCCCTTTTTCGGGTCAGAGACGGCATCTTGCGTCGGTACGCGCGGCGTGTATACCTTCCCGTTGAAGTGGGATGTAAAAGGCGGCTATACCGGGGAGGGTGCCGAGCTGTTTCAGGTAAGCGCTTACGGTTTATCTGCCCCGGGGTGGGGGTATTGCCCGGATGTGGAGTTTTCCGCACAAGATGCCGAGCCCTCGGTAGCCGGGGAGTTTGTATGGACGGGGTTTGATTATTTGGGAGAGCCCACCCCCTACAACCAGGACCCCGCCATCGGCGGTAATTTTACCCATTTGTCGCCCAAGGAACGCAAAGCCGCCATGAGAGAATTTCGTAAAATGGGGGATAAAGCACCATCCCGCAGCTCGTATTTCGGTATTGTGGATTTAGCCGGATTCCCCAAGGATACATACTACCTGTACCGTAGCCGCTGGATGCCCGAGGCAAAGTTTGCGCACCTGTTGCCGCACTGGAATTGGCCGGAGCGCGAGGGCCGGGTTACTCCGGTAATGTGTTTTTCCTCCGGCGATGAGGCTGAGTTGTTTTTGAATGGTAAAAGCCAAGGCGTGCGCCTTAAGGGGCAGGGGGCTATATTTAGCCAAGCCGGGGTGAAGGTATGCAAAAACGGGTATCGTTTTGTGTGGGAGGACGTTAAGTACCAACCCGGAGAGCTCAAAGTGGTTGTGCGCAAAAACGGTAAACCTTGGGCAGAGGCCAAGCGGGTGACTGCCGGTAAGGCCGTTGCCGTGCAAGCCGTTGTTGACCGCCCGGAGCTTGTGGGAGACGGGCGGGACCTCGCCTTTATTGAGTTGGCCGTGGTAGATGCCAAGCAAAACATACGGCCTACAGATTGCCGTAGGGTGAGCTTCGGCGTGTCCGGCCCGGCAAAGCTGGTGGGGTTTTGCAACGGTAATCCTATAGACCACACCTGCATGCAAAACCCGAAACAAGAGTTTTTTAACGGCCGCATTGTGGCCGTGCTGCGCGCAGACCGCAAGGCCGCCGGGGCTGTGACGGTGAGTATCAAAGCCGCCGGATTGCCCGAAAAAACGGTTTCTGTGCAGGTGCGCGAGGCTACGGAGGCCGAGCTGCAACGCTGAGGGTGTGCGCGCATGCAGCCCCCGCCGCAACGGATTTTGCCCGGGGCGTACTTAATAAAAGCTTGCTTGTGCGGGGCGTGTGGGGTAGAATGTGGGCATGAGCAAACTTGATGACCTTTTTGCCTTTTTGAGTATCCCGAGCGTGTCTGCCGTAGCAGAGCATGCAGGGGATGTGGAGCGTTGTGCCGATTTCTTGGTTAACAAGCTGGCCGGCCTGGGGTTTGATGCCAAGAAGTACCTTACCGCCATTCACCCCATTGTGGTGGCTCATAGCCCCAAGGTGGAGGGTAAACCCACCATCCTGATATACGGGCACTACGATGTTATGCCTGTGGACCCGCTCAACGAGTGGCATAGCGACCCCTTCACCCCCACGCTGAGAGATGGCCGTGTGTATGCTCGCGGTGCCTCCGACGATAAGGGCGAAATTATGGCTCACATCTTGGGTGTGGAGCAGGTTATTAAAGAGGACGGCGCATTGCCGCTCAACGTCATTTTCTTGCTGGAAGGCGAGGAGGAGCGCGGCAGCACCAGCTTGTTTGAGTTTATACAAAAGCCCGAGGTGAAGCAAGAGCTTGCCTGCGATGTGATTGTGGTGAGCGATACCGGTATGGCCGCACCGGATATTCCCTCGTTCTCTTATGGGCTTAAGGGCTTGTGCTGTTTCGAGTTGGAGGTGTCTGCCCCAAGCATGGATTTGCACTCCGGCGTGTTTGGCGGCTCCGTTGCCAACCCCATTACCACCCTGTGTGAGATGATTGCCACCACGCACGATGCCGATAACCATATCACCGTGGAGGGATTCTACGATGGCGTGAGCGACATTGAACAATGGGAAAAAGACAGCTGGAAGCGCGTACCCGGCATGAGCGATGCCGAGCTTGCCGAGCTTACCGGCGTGCCTTGCCTGCGTACGGAAACCGGTTACACCGGTGCCGAGTGCGTGTATGCCCGCCCCACTTTCGAGCTCAACGGCATCTCCGGCGGTTACGAGGGCGAAGGCTCTAAGACTGTCATCCCCACCAAGGCCTTGGCTAAGATGAGCTGCCGCTTGGTACCCGGGCAAAACCCCGAGGACATTTTGGACAAGGTGGAGGCACACTTTCGCAAGGTATGCCCGCCGAGCGTGCGCATGAAGTTTACCCGCCAGCACGGTGGCGAGGCCTATATTTGCAACCCGCATTCTGCCTGGGGTAAGGCTGCACAGCAGGCGCTCGAAGCCACCTTCGGCAACCCGCCCGTGTTGGTGAGAGAGGGCGGCTCCATCCCCATTATTGCAGAAATCTCTAAGCAGCTGGGTAAGGATGCCCTTTTCCTGGGCATGGACCTGCCCGATGCCCGCATTCACTCCCCCAACGAAAATATGCGTGTGGAGATTTTTGAAAAGGGTATTGCCATGGCAGCCAACATGCTGCGCCTTATGGCTCAAGCTCAGTAATTGCTGTGCCGCATGAACGCCGTTGAGATCGAAAACATCCACAAATCTTTCCCGGGGCATTGGGGAAAGGGTGGGGTGTATGCTGTTAAAGGCGTAAGCCTTAGCATCCCGCAAGGTACGGTATATGGTCTCATCGGCCCCAATGGCTCCGGCAAAAGCACTATCATGAAGGCATTGGTGGGCTTGCTCGCGCCCGACGAAGGCAGCTGCCGCGTGTTTGGGCAGCCCGCCACAGCCGCCGCTAACCGTAAGGAAATCGGTTTTCTGCCGGAAAACCCCTACTTTTATAAATTTTTAACAGGCGAGGAAACCGTGCGTTTTTACGGCCGCCTGTGTGGGTTGCGGGGCAAAGAGCTGCGCAACCGCACCGCCGAGATGCTGGAGCTGGCCGGGCTTACGGATGCGGCGCATCGGCGGCTGGGCGGGTATTCTAAAGGGATGTTGCAGCGAGTGGGGCTGGCACAGGCTTTGGTGCAACGCCCGCGCCTGTTGGTGTTGGATGAGCCCACCGCCGGGGTGGACCCCATCGGCTCGCGTGCCATCCGAGACATTATTCTGAGCCTTAAAGAGCAGGGATTGACGGTCTTTTTGTGCTCTCACCTGCTGGAACAAGTGCAGGAGATTTGCGACAACGTGGGCATTTTGTACCAAGGGTGCATGATTGCCGCCGGCTCTATGGAGGCTATCACCCGCGACCTCTCCACCACAGAGGTATCGCTGCGCAATCCCTCTGCCGAGTTGTTGGCGCAAATACAAACCTTAGCGGGCGATGCGTGGTTGGCGGCACGCCCGGCGCGTAACTCCTTGGAGTCCGTCTTTATTCGCGGTATCAAAGCCAAATTGCAAGAGCAAGAACACGCGGAGAAATAAGTTATGAAGTTTCTTATCACTGCCGGCCCCACGCGGGAACCGCTGGACCCCGTTCGTTACCTCACGAATCGCTCCTCCGGGCGCATGGGCTATGCGCTGGCCGGGGCTGCGCGGCACGAGGGGCACGAGGTGTTGCTTATCTCCGGCCCCACAACGCTGGATGTACCCGCCGGGGTGGATTTTATACCTGTGGAAACCGCCCAACAGATGTACGATGCGGTGCGAGACATGCTTCGCGGCGTGGATGTGGCGATTCTTTGTGCCGCTGTGGCAGATTATCGCCCCGTGGTGTGTGCCGGGCAAAAAATCAAAAAACAGGCAGATACGCTGCTGCTGGAGCTGGAACGTACGCCGGATATTTTGGGCAGCATGCGCTCGGTTTTTGGGTTTACGGGCAAACTCATCGGGTTTGCCGCAGAAACCAACGATGTAATCGCCTACGGGCGCGATAAATTGCTGCGCAAACAGTGCGATATGATTGTGGCAAACGATGTTTCCAAACCGGGCATCGGCTTTGATTCTCGGGAAAACGAGGTGGTGCTCATCTACCCGGAGCATGAGGTGCATTTGCCCCAAGATACCAAAGAGCACATTGCTTTGCAGATTATTGAACACGCCACCATCATCCCCTCCTCATGACCGTTACCATGGAAATGCTCGGCTGGAATGCCGATTTGGCTGCTGCTTTTGCCGCGCTGCAGAGCCCGGCATGGTACCCCGCGCGCATTATCCGCGAAACGCGCCATAATTTTACCGTCATTGCCAAGGGGAAGGGCGACCACGAGGTGGTGCTGTGCGGCAAGGTGTGGCACGACGCCCAATGCGATGCAGACCTGCCGACCGTGGGCGATTGGGTGGCTGTGGACCCCGGCACGGGGAAGGACCTACCTGTTATTCGGGCTTTGTTGCCGAGGCGTAACCGCTTTTCCCGCAAGGCCCCCGGTAAAAGCTGTGCAGAGCAGGTAATTGGTTGTAATGTGGATATGGTGGTGCTGGTGACGGATGCCGCCGGCGATTATAACCTGCGCCGTATCGAGCGTTATCTTACCTTAATCCGTAAGTGTGGTGCTAAACCGGTGGTGCTTATTAACAAAGAAGACCTGGTAGCCCCCGAAACAATGCAGCAAGCCTGTGCAGAAGTGGCCGCCCTCGGGGTGGAGGTATACCCCATTGTCGCACGCTGGAAAAAAGGCTACCCCAAGTACCTGCGCCGTGTGCCTAAGGGCACCACTATCACCGTTGTCGGTTCTTCCGGGGTGGGCAAAAGTACCTTTGTCAATTCCCTCCTCGGTGATGAATGGCTGGAAACCGGCGGCGTTAACGAGGTAACAGGCAAAGGCCGCCATACCACCGTTGCCAGAGAGCTTGTGGTGTTGCCCGGTGGCGGTGTATTGATAGATAATCCCGGTATGCGGGAAATCCAAATGTGGACGGATGTTGCCTCGCTGCGCGCCCAGTTCGATGACCTCTCGCAGTTGGCTTGCGAATGCCGTTTTGCCGATTGCTCTCACCGCAAAGATGCCGGTTGCGCCATCCGCGCCGCCTTGGAGTCCGGCTCTCTGACTGCCGAGCGTTACGAGCATTTCCTGAACCTCGAAAACGAAATCGCCGAGCTCGAACGCCGCTCAGCCAAACGCCAAATGACCCTCGAGCGTGTCTCCAAACGCGAAAAACGCCACTTGCTCCGCAACCGCGAAGACCGCGAAGACCATGCGCGCGACATGAATCCCCACCGCCGCCAATTGCATTAACCCAACGCCCGCATCCCCTCTGCAGCGTAGCTGTGTCTTTCATTCAGCTTTGGTCGCAATATGCGGTTTATAATAAATGGGTGGTTGCCGCTTTTTTTACATGGCATGGGTTTCTTATTTTAATGTGCGTGTGCCGCCCCGGGGATAAAGGCAGCAATGCTTATGGTGCACCGCCGCAGAATGCCTGATGCTAAGGTTTGCCGTTTATATATACACAAGGCCATCAGGCGCAGGCGCGTCTGATGGTCTTGTGTTGAAAACACGGCAACAGCAGGGGTTATTGCTGCGGTTGCGGGGATTGTTGGGGGAGGAGGAGCTGTTTTGCCAGCTCGATGATGTCCCCTTGCGGTGTGGTTTGGAGGGGGGCTGTGGAGTCCGCAAAGGCGGTATCGATGGCATCGAGAGTGGGGTTTTTGATGCTGACGTACTCTACGGCCTCTCCGTTGTTGGTGGTAATTTGTTTTTCAGCGGTGCCGGCATCTGCTGCAGAGGCAGTGCCTTGAAGCTGTTTTTTACAGAGGTCGAAGTACGCTTGCCAGCGGGGGAGGTAGTGCTGTTGCATGAGCTCTGCGTACTGGCGGTTGGCGTAGTCGTTGAGCACGCTGATGTCTGCACGCCATGTGGTGATGAGGCGGCGGAGTGCACGAACGTTGGCTTTTTTATCTTCCTCGGTGGTGGCACGGTTTTCTGCCCCTTGCAGGTAGGTGCCGAGCAAGAAGTGCTCGGAGCATGCCAAAATGGTGGCGGTGTCGCGTATCATTTGCAGGAAGGCTTCGCTTTCCTGCTCAAAGGCTGAGAGGTCTTTTTTGTCGTATGCGGCTTTGCAGCGGGCAAGCTGTGGGCGGGCGCGGTCCGCCAGCACTTGGCGGCAAAGGTCTGCTAAGTCGTAACGGTAGGTCTCTGATGAGGAGAGGGGCTCTCCCTCTTCGATGCCTGCTGCCAGCAGGAGGCGAGCTGCTGCTTCTACCTCTTGCGGGTTGTAGTACATGTGGGGGTTGGCCCATGTGGAGGCTTTTTTGGCGTCCAGGTTGGGGCGTGCGCACATGATGTTTTCCAGGCAACCTTCGCGCATTTTGTCGGGCTTGTACAAGCCGTTCATGATGAATCTTAAGGATTGCAGGAGCTTTTCGTTACGGCAGCCGAAACGCGCTTGCGCGTAGTGGTGCAGGAAGGTTTCCCGGTCTATGGTACTACGGTTGTTGATGCGCTCGTAGAGCAGGGCGTAGTAAAGGGGGTTTGTTTCTAAACCTTCGGAGATAAGGCCGATGCCTATGGTGTTTGTTTTGTCGGAGCTGAGGCGCTCCAGCACTTCGGCACCTCCGTACAAGCCGGTGTTGCCGCCGAAGTTGGCCAGCTCGCACCACACAAAGGGGAGGTTGCGGTAGTTAAAGGTGGTGGGGGATTTGGCGGATAAGTTTTTGTTGAGTGCTAAGATGACGGTGTGCTCGGGGCTGCAGCCTTCCAGTAATTTTGCATCGGGGTTGCCGCCCCAAGCCTGCAAGAGCCAGATGGCGTTGGGTGAGGCTTTTACCATGGATTTTTGTACGGCAGCTGCGGCTTGTGTGAGGTTTGTCTTACCTTTGTTGCCGCCTTCGTGGAAGAGGTCTCCGCCATAGACGGTGCCGGTGATGCCGTAGACTGCGTGCAGGTGTTTGTACCACAGGTCAGCAATGCGCTCGAATTGCGGGGAGGTGGGGGGCAGCACTACGGGGCGGTTGTAGCCGCACCATTTGCCTTGCGGGAGGAGTTTGTCTCCTACGGTGGATTCTGCTATGTCATGCGGGAGGAAACCTACATAGCCTTGCAGTACGGGTTCCATGCCCAGGTCTCGGAGGCGTTGAACGATGAATTGCCCGAGTTCGGCTTCGGCGTCGATGTGCTCTTGAGACATGGGGCCGCCGGCTCCCTCCAGATTACCCATGTTCCACCAAGCAGAGTAGGCGGGGTTGGGGATGAAAGCGGGGATTTTTTCTTGCGGGTACCCCAGCTCGGTAAGGAAGTTTTGCCACACTTTTTCCAGACCGGAGGTGACGAGGACATAGCGGAAGCCGTTGAGTGCAAGCAAATCCAGCTCGCGCTCCCAGCGCTGTTTATCCCAATGGGCACCGGTGTAGCTAAGGGTGCAGTAGTTGTAGGCGTAGTTAAAGGGAAGAGCTTTTGGCACAGAGATTGCGGCATCGGGTACCACAAAACGGGCTTGAGCCGTGTTATCCCCATTCCACGAGAAATGAACATGCGCAATGTTGCGCAGATAGTAGCCGTAGGCGCGGATGCATTCGCGCTCGCAATCTGCGGTGATGTTGACGGTGCTGCCGCCGCCGGTGATGTGCGGCGTGATGGCTTTAATGGTGGGGGTAATGGCTGCGGGGTCGATGCTGAACTTGATGCGCGAGGCAAATTGGGGTGTTATGCGTTTTACAAGTGCCTCTGCTGCCGCCGTTTTTTTGTGATTTTTGGTAGTTTTTGCAGATGGGGCGGATTTCTCGGGGGCTGCTTGGCAGAGCGGAGCCACACTAAGGGCTGTGGCGGTTGAGAGGAACAGGAAGAAGGCGCCGGTTTTCATAAAATAAGAAAAATAAGCCCATAGCTTTGGTTGGAAGATATGGGCTTTTGTGTGGTTAGTGGTAAGGGGGGGGATTATGATTTGAGGAATATTTTGACGTTAGAGATGTTGTCTTCGTTATCGCCGCTTTTGTTAAGACCATCGCCTATACCGTCTTCACCTCTGGAGTAGATGTCAAAGTCAACGTTGAGGCCGTTGCCTTGCTTCTTTTTGGTTTTTGTTGTTTTTTTACCGATGGCCGGTACGCCTTTTTGCTCGCAGCCGAGGCGGTAGGAATAGAAGTTGCCCCAGGGGTCCAAGATGCCGTATTGGCGCTTTTTGCCGGGGATTTCGGTGTAGAGAATTCCCTCCGGTTTCTCATTGCTGCCCGGGGCTACATACACCAATTGGTCGCAGTAGCAGGTGCGCCCTTTATCGGTGCTGCCGTCGCCGTTGAAGTCTCCCTTGAGCATTTGGTAGAGCGCAAAGGCTCCTTCTTCGTAGTCGTCTGCATACAGCAGCCCCAGCTCTTCGCTGCTCTTATACTCGTTGAGCTTGGCTTCCATCATGGCAATTTCCGTTTTGGCCTTTGTTTCTTCGTCCTTGGAGCCCAAGGCACTGAAGATGCCCCAGGAAACAGCCCCAAGAGACGCCAGAATAGCAATGACCACCAGAATTTCTACCAAGGTGAAGCCTTTGTGTTGCTGCGCGGTGTGAAGCTTCATGGCATCAGACGTTTTGGATGATTTGCATCATGGGCATGAACATGGCCATAACAATGCTGCCTACCACTACGGCCAGGAATACAATCATGATGGGCTCGAGCACGGCGGTGAGGGCGGTTACGCTGTTGTCCACCTCTTCATCGTATACCTCTGCCACTTTCATGAGCATGTCGGGTAATTGACCGGTTTCTTCACCTACGTCTACCATGGAAATCATCATGGGGGGGAAGATGTTGGCAGAGGCACTCATGGGGGTGACGATGGATTCGCCTTCTCTCACGGAGTCGTGAATTTTGTTGACGGCATCGGATACGATGATGTTGCCGGCGGTGTCTCGCGTAATCATAAGTGCCTGCAAGATCGGCACACCGGAGGATACGAGGGTGCCGAAGGTGCGGGAGAAGCGAGCCACGGCACTTACTTTGTTAAGCTGCCCCAGCTTGGGTACTTTGAGCATGAATTTGTCCATAGTACGAGCCCCGCCGGGGGTCTTTTTCCAGAAGCTCAGGCCAATGATGCCTGCCGCCAGTACGATGAGAGCCAAGACGGCATCGGGTATGCCGGGAATGGTGCGGTGCAGGCAGTTCTCCGAGAAGTTGAATACGAACTCGGAGATGGCGGGCAGCTCCATATTTTGCCCCTCGAACATTTCCTTGAATTGGGGCACCACGGCCAACATGAGGAAGACGAGGATACCCACGGCAATGATGAGGATGATGCACGGGTAAACCATGGCAGATACCACTTTGCTGCGCAGTTTGTTAGCTTTTTCCTGATACTCGGCCAGGCGTTTGAGCACAACCTCGAGCACACCGCCGATTTCGCCGGCCTTTACCATGTTTACAAACAATTTGTTAAACATTTTGGGGTAGGCACTCAGGGCTTCCGAGAAGGTGGACCCTCCCTGTACGGATTCTGCAATGGCTGCTATGGTGGCGCGCAGGTTGGGGTTGGGCTCTTGCTTCATCAGCACGTTAAGGCTTTGCAGCAGCGGCAAACCTGCATCGATAAGCGTTGCAAGCTGGCGGGTGAAGACCATCAATTCTTTTTGTTTGACGGGGGCACCGGCTTTGCCCTTGGCGGCAGCTGCACCCTTCTTTTTCTTATCCCCCGGTTTGCGGGATTCTTTAGCAGCTGCGGGCTTAGCGCTCTTCGAGGTCTCTACGCATTCGCGGAGCAAAAGCCCCTGAGCGCGGACCATTTCGGCGGCTGCCACTTTGCTGTCGGCAGAGACGATGCCGGTTTTTTCGACACCGTTCTGGTCAAGTGCAGTATATTTGAAATTAGGCATAATGTGTGGTGTAAGTTAATGAAAATTGTTGATTACCCTTAAAGGATAGCAGATGTGTGTTGGTGCGTCAAGCTTTAGGTGTATTTAAGTACTTCTTCGATGGTGGTATTACCCTCAAAGATGTTTTGAATACCGTCTTCGCGCAGGGTGCTCATGCCCAGCTCGATGGCTTTTTGCTTGAGGACGATGGAGGGTACGTTCTCGGTGATAAGCTCTTTGATGGGGTCGGAGGCGTGGAGCAGCTCGTGGATGCCCTTGCGGCCTTTGTAGCCGGTGTGGGCGCATTTGTCGCACCGCC
This sequence comes from Akkermansiaceae bacterium, assembly GCA_015062015.1. GTDB lineage: Bacteria > Verrucomicrobiota > Verrucomicrobiia > Verrucomicrobiales > Akkermansiaceae > Akkermansia. The sequence goes on from SUVM01000051.1 coordinate 13,409, forward strand.
CGCCGGTGAAGAATTGCTGCTGCCCGATGAGCGACGGGTTGATGCCCAATTGCTGAAGCAGAGAATTGGACGGCGTGTAGGGCGTTTTGCAGTACGGGCAAATGGTGCGTACTAAGCGCTGGGCTAATACGCCCAAAATGGTGGCCGAGAGCAGGAATGGCTGTACCCCCATGTCGATGAAGCGTGCTACGGCACCTGCGGCATCGTTGGTGTGCAGGGTGGAGAGTACCAAGTGACCCGTCAGTGCAGCCTGAATGGCAATTTGGGCGGTGTCCTGGTCGCGAATTTCGCCCACGAGGATGCGGTCCGGGTCTTGGCGCAGGAAGGCGCGCAGCACACGCGGGAAGGTTACGCCGATAGCCTCGTTGATGGGGACTTGAACAATGCCGTCGATGTCGTATTCCACCGGGTCTTCTGCGGTGAGG
>SUVM01000052.1 GCA_015062015.1 Akkermansiaceae bacterium
TATTTTCATGTGGAATCTACCATGGGATTGGCCGTGGCCATGGCTGCACAAGTACAACAGCCCGATGCGGCTCGCCATGCGGTAAAGTTGTTGGCCGATTTGGAACAAACCGTGCCGCCCGATGCGGATTTTGAGACACGCCTGCAATTGGTGCGCGCGTTACAGTTGGCTGCGGCTCTATCCCGGCAAACTTCGCATGGGCGCTTCGATTCCTCGCATCGCGGCGGGGCTTTCCGTTTGCCTGTGCGTAGTGTCGGTGTGGTAGAGAAAGCCCGTGCCGATAGAGAGGGGCTATTGCTGCGCGCTGCCAAGCTATTGGTACCCATGCTGCAAGAGCAGCCCGATAACCGAGACGTGCAATTACGCAGAGCAGAGCTGTTGTCTTACCAAAGCGAAGAGGTGCGGCAGTTATTAGCACCTAAGGGAGAGAGCGCCGTTAGCCTACTGGCAGATATATTGGCACAATCTCCTGCCTGTGCCGAAGCCCGCTTGTTGTATGTGCGTCTGGCAGATGCCGCAAAACGCCCCGGTGCCGCCCCCATGGCGTTGGACTACGGTTTGGCTGCCCGGTACGCGCAATCTTTGCTGGCCGATAACCCTGCGGATAGCGAGCTGATTTTGCTCTTTCTTTCCGTGAGAGATGCCTATGCTCTCGAATTACTTAAAGCCGGTAAACAACAGGAGTATACCGCCGAAAACGAACATACCCTTGCCATCCTTTCCTTCCTGACAGAGCGTGCCGACTTTACCCCCGAAATGCGGGAACGCTTGGTGATGCTGGTGGCTTCTCACCCCCAACACCCTGCCGGCAGAACCCAGCAGGAATCCGAGCTGCGAACCCTCCTGCAAAATTATGACGAGAACCGCATTAAAGAATTGCGCGATAAAATGCAGAAAATGCGCGCGCATTCCGTCGGCACTCGTCGCCGCCCCGGCCACCGTGGTTCGCCCCGGCACCCGCATCCGCGTGCTAAGTAGATAGCTGCTGTCTCTCTTAAATCTTTAGTAATAAGAGTTGCTGCCGTAGGAGCTGTTGTTGCTGTAGTAGTTGTTGCTACCGCAGGAGCTTCTCTTGCCGTAGTAGTTGTTGCGGTAAGAGCTGCGGGTGTAATTGTCTTTTCTGTCGTTTTGCATGTAAAGCTCCGTGCCTGCTTGCAAGCCGTTGGATAACAATTTGGCGGAAGATTTGGATGCCGAGGAGGAGCTTTTGCCCATGATTTTTGCGGCAGCCCTACCACCGCCGGGGCAGGAGCTCAGGGAAAGCGTGCAGGCCAGGGCTGCTGTACAGAGAAAGAATGATTTGATGGAGAGTTTCATCGTAAGCATTCAACCAAAAGCCTTGTAGAGGGGCGTGCGATAATAGAGCTCTATGTTCACATTACCGCACAACACAGTAGTCTATCTGTACAAGGAAGCCATCGATATGCGTCTTGGCATGTTCCGCTTACAGGGAGTCATCGCGCAGCAACTCAGTCAGCCCATGGCTAAAGGTTGCTTCTTTCTTTTCATTAACAAACCTCACACCTTACTCAAAGCTGTCTGGTTTGATGGAACCGGTCTTTGTCTATTCTGCAAAAGGCTTGAACAAGGCCAATTCAGTTGGCCTCAGACGGCGACGCAAAGCAATGAAAAATGGGTGCAAATTCAACCATCTGCGCTCACTCTGATACTGGATGGAATAGAGCTGAAAAAATGCATGAAAAAAGCATGGTATGAAGCATAATTTGCTTGCAATATCAACGCTTTAGTGTATAATCGCGCGCGTGAGCGCCTCTGAAATTCAGCAACCGGAATTAACCTATCCCACAGCGGATAGGGTGCAGATGCTGGAGGAGTTCAATAAGCATTTAGTCGTAAAAGTCGAGGCGTTGGAAGAAGAAGTTTTCCGGCTGCGTCGCATGCTTTTCGGCAAGAAAAGTGAAAAGCTAGAACCAAAGGAGGAACAGGGAGAAATCGCTTTTGAGGAAGAGGAGCAAGAGGCGACTTCTCCACCGATGGAACCGACACCATCTCACCCCGCAGACTCCAAACCGGCCGATACCCAAAAGAAGCAGCGCCAAATAAAGGCGACAGTCGTTCGGGAGGTTGAACATCTGATAATTCCGGAAGAAGTACAGGCAAACCCGCAAGCTTATACCCGCCTGCCGGAAAGCAGTGACAGAATATCACGTCGTCTGGAGTATGTACCGGACCACTTCGAGCTGCACATTTTCCGCATGCCTGCATACGTCAAAAAAGGACAGCGCGGGAAATCCGGCCAGGATGCACCCATCCATGCCACCGCACCACAGAACATCCTGGCCGGTTCCAACATGGGAGCAAGCGTTATTGCGTTGGCATTACACAATAAATATAGTCTCCACCTGCCACTCTATCGCCAGATAAAGGAGTTTGATCGTATCGGACTGCACGGATTAAGCGAGGGAGTGCTCTGCAATTGGGTGAGAGCAGTTGCAGGAGAGCTCGAGCCGCTTTGGAGAGCCCACCATGAGCTACTGTTGGATTCTGATGCTTTACACATAGACGAAACACCCATCCGCTGTCTCAAGTCAGACAAGACCAACGGCTACATGTGGGCCATGAGCAGTGCTGATACCGGCGCCTCGCTTTACTACTGGCAGAACAGTCGCAGCGCAGATGCCCTCAATTACTTATTGCGTCACGGGCAACAACCGGATGGCAATGTATATGAAGGTGCCATCCTGAGCGATGGCTACGGTGGATACGAAAGCTGGATGAAAAATCTGCCGGATGGTCAAAAGCCACAGTGGCAAGTATGCTGGGCGCACGTGCGCCGGAAGTTTGTGGAGGCATCCGCCAACAGCAATGACCCCGGATGGAGCATGAAGATGGTAGAACTCATCCAACCGCTATATACTATCGAACGGGTATTGAGGGAGAGCAAAGCCCCGCCGGAACAAAAGCTAAAAGAGCGGATGGAAAAATCCCGCCCCATTGTAGAAGAATTTTTCAAAGAACTCGCCAAACGCAGCCTTGATACACAAAATCCTCCACGCAACAAGCTGAAGGATGCGATAGACTATGCCCAGAAGCGCCAAACACAGCTTTGCAGCTGGTTGGAGAACGCATGTATTCCGATAGACAACAACCAGGTGGAGCGAGCCATTCGTCCGGTAACGGTAGGACGCAAGAATAGCCTTTTCATCGGTTCCCCGGAAGCCGGACAGCGCGCCGCCATCATTTACACAATGGTGGAGGAATGTAAACGCACCGGAACAGATTTTTTGCAGTGGCTCACGGAAGTGCTGCGCCGACTGCCGACCCACCGAGCGTCTGAGGGGTATCTGGCTTTGATGCCGGGTATACTCAAGCTTTCAACAGAGAATCCGCAACATCGGAAGGTCTCTTTGTGAACCTCGACCCAAAAAGTCTACCCTCGATTTGAAGGCTGTTGGTTGAATGCTTACGTTTCATCTATGCGTGTCGGAGTTGATTAAGTTGTGTGGTTTAATAAAGGGCAAGGCCGCAAGGTAATGTTACTTTACCTTGCAAACCTTGACAATACCTTTGTTGTAGGCCGTTATGGCAACCGTGTCGCCGGGGGTGAGGTTGGGGCGGCATGTGTCTTCTATAAGGTAGGTTTGCCCGTTGATAACAACGCACAGGCAACCTTCTTCCCCAAGTTTCACCTCGCCGGTTTTGCCGGGCAACACCTGCTCCGGTTCGGGAGGGGTATCTGCCTTATTGTCTGCCAGTTGCGTGAGCCCTATGGCTATTTTTTTGAGCACCGTCATGTAAAAGAGCGCAGCCAACATGAAAAAGCCCATAAATACGAGCACGGACCACGCTGCGGGCGGGTCAATACAGGCGGTTGCCCAGGTGGCAAACAGTGCCATTGCCACCCAAGACAACAAATCCGTATTGATGAATACATCCAAAATAATGAGCGTCAGACTGATGGCCAGCCAATAATGGAGAAAATCCCCATCGCTCATCCATAAGAAATCAGCAATCATTGTTGGTAAAAATGCTTAGTCTTTAAAGTTAATCATGGCAGGCAGATTAGCCGGCAGGTATACCTTGTCTGCTGCGTTTTTGCTGATGGTGTCGTAGCCATCCAGCGTTTGCATGTTGAGCAATACTTTGGTAGCGGCTTCGGTGCCCACTACTTCTGCCAGTTCTCGCAGGTAGGCCTTTTGAGCGGCTGCTGTGATGTTGAGGGCTTGCCGGCGGCCTTCCGCTATGTAAATAGCGGCATTCTTCTCGGCCTCGGCCTTCATTTCGATGGCTTTTTTGGTGCCTTCCGCCTCTAAGGCGATGGCGCGGGCTTTACGCTCGGCCTCCATTTGTTGCAGCATGGCGGCTTTGACGTCCGGGTCCAGATCCAGCTCTTGGATTTCGACGCTCACAACGCGTACACCCCAGTTGGCAATGGCCCCGGCAATGTTTACCACAATGTCCTGAGACATTTGGGCGCGTGCACTGAGTACTTCGTCCAATGCACGGCGGCCGATTTGGGCGCGTACCTCTGCCAATACCTTTTCTTTTAAGGATTTATGCAGGTGATCTACGGCGTAAACGGCTTTGATGGGGTCCGTTACTTTCCAGCTCAGCACGCAGTTAACGCCCATGGTGACGTTGTCTTTGGTTTCGCAACCGCGCGGGCGAACATCCATAATTTGCTCCGAAAGTTCGATGAAGATGCCCTCTTTGTTGGTTTCTGTGCCCCAGAGCTCGGGGTCGCTTACGTTTTTGGCCTTGTGCCAGAAGCCAAACCACGGGAAAATCACGTTTAACCCGGCGCGCAGCACCTTGGTGGGTTTACCCAAGGCTTCTACGACGGTGCAGTGGTTTTGCGGTACGATGACGGTTTGAAATATACCTAAGTTCATGTTGTGTGCTGTGGTTGTTAGAAAAAGCGTTGTTATGTTGTCGTTGTAGACGTTAGATAGGTGAAAAGCGTTCTGTTATATTTTGAATTTTTTCCCTGATATAAAAAGGGCACCTATGATGGGCAGGACAAAGCCACCGGCAATGCAGCCGCACATCCCATACCATGAAGACCAGTTGTGCTCTGTGCCGCCGTATCTCGCTGCCCATATGTAGCCGAATATGAAGCTATACAAGACATTGATGATATACGCGGAGTTTTCATCTTTCTGTACCCATATCGTCAGGAACAGACCGCCGATTCCTATGCCAAGCCCGGCCCACAGGGATGCCGGGCGGATGCTGTAATTGATGGCGGCGTAAGCGATGGCCAGAGCTATCAACCATATGAAACAGCCTGATTTTTGCTTTTTAGCAACTTTGTTTTGCTTTGTTTGAGCATTATTTTTCTTTTGCTGCGTCGGGGCTGTAGCCGCTGTGTCTTGTTGTTGGAAGCGGGCGTATGGGGGCTTTGCCAATTTTTCCTTAAGAGCCGCGGCTGCTTGCGGATCTTCGTCAGCAATCTTGCTGGTGACACGTTTTTTGGGAAGCTGTGGTGATTTTTTGTTTTGAGGAGGGGGTGCCGAGCGTGTCTTTTGTTCCGTTTGTTGTTGGGGGGCCGCTGCCGTTTTGTCGGGGCTCGGCGCGGGTGCCGGTTTGGGCGCGGCGGGTTGTGGCGTGGCAAGAGCCGGGGAGATGCTGAGCACGGCACCCAGCCCCACAGCTTCTCGAGACAGGTTCCAAGCATAAGCCGGTAGCCCGCACGCGGCTTCCATGCGCTCTTTAATCAGCGGAATCATGCAGCTGCCGCCTACCAGCAACAGCATCTCGGGCTTGTTGGCTGTGGGTATGGCCGCAATGAGCTGCCGTACTTTTTGCGCGGCTTGGTCGATGCAATCTAAAATCAGTGCGTTAAAGGTATCTCTCGTAATCTGCACGGGCGGGCATGCCCCGTTTGCGTTGGTGAGCCGAATAGATACTTCGTTTTGAATGCTCAGGCGTTCTTTGGCGCGCCGAATAGCGGGCAGGGCGGTAATTGGGTTGATTTGGGTGTAGCCCTGTTGGCGGAGCTGCTGCTCGGTGAAGTTCCACAGCACTTCATCGAAGCGCTCGCCGCCCATGGTGGTGTCGCCGTCTGTAAGGCGCGGGTGGGTGTGGATGGTGTTGTCGTCTCGGGTAACAAGCGCAAAATCCAGCGTGCCGCCGCCCCAGTCTACTATTAAGGCACTGCGGTGGAATGCTTTAGAGGCATTGAGCCTGCAAAAAGCCAAGCCGGCGGCCTCCGGTTCTGTGGTGAGGCTCACCTCGGAGAACCCGGCTGCATGGGCGGCTTGCTTAAGCTCCTCCAACTGTACGGGAGAAAAATTAACCGGACGGGTAATAACAGCTTTGCGCGCAGAGCCGCTTTCCATGAAAACGTGCTTTTCTACCCTTTCGCGGATGTAGCGCAGGTATTGGCTCACTAAATCTTGCGCTGTAAACTTGGTGATGTTGCCGTCATCATCAAAGTGTATGTGCAGAGGCATGCCGGACCCCAACCTCATTTTGAACCCACGGATGTAGGTGCCCGAGTTGTCTGCCAAGCAGTCATCGGCATCTTCGCCGAAATGGAGTTGCCCGTTTTCTTCTATATAGACCGTTGTCGGTATGTAGTCAGACCCCATCCCCAGGCGCACCGTCACCGGCCGCCCGGAGGCTTCATCCATGCGCGAAACCAGTGTTTTGGTGGTGCCGAAATCTATACCCAGTGTATGCATATGCTAAGCGTCTTGAATGCGCGTGCTGTTTATAACGGAGAGAACACAGCTATTCTACCAAATTGTATCATAAAAACAAGTAAAATAAAAGCCTTGTTGTACCCGGGCTCCGTTCCCCGGTAGAGGGGGATGGAGCGGGGCTTTGGAATGCAGCTGTCGCAAAAGAGGGCTCCGTTGTGGCTAAGATGCGCTGCCCAGCATGTGTTCAATTTGGCGTGCCTTGGCCAGTTTTGCCGGTTGCCACAGGCCTTCCGTACGGTACGCCAGTAGTTGTGCTGCGGTGTCTCCTTTAGATGACCGTGCGTGTACATCTGCACCGTGCTCTATCAGCATCCGCACAGAGTCGGCATCTAAGGCGTGCACGGCGCACATCAGGGCTGTTAAGCCGTCTGCATTTTCGCTGTTATCCGGGGTAACGCCGTTTTCTAACAGGGTTTTAACGATGGTGTAGTGGCCGCCGATGGCGGCATCTTGCAGGGCGTTTGCCCCGGTGCAGCCGCATTTTTGGTGCGGGTTTGCCCCCGCGCGCAGCAAGAGCTCTACTATGCGCGGAGAATCGGCACATACTGCCCCCATCAGCGGGGTGTAGCCGCACATGTCGCCATGGTTGGGGGATGCCCCGGCTGCCAGTAGCAGTTGCACGATTTCTTCTCGGCGTTCCACCGCTGCACCAATAGGGCTGTTTCTTCGTCTGCGCCGTAGCTTTCGTTCGGGTCTGCTCCGGTGCTCAGTAGCTTTTGCACGGTGGCTGTATCTCCTGTGGTGATGGCTCGGAAGAGCGGGGTGGACACTTGGTAGGCTTCGTTATCCATAGCACCGCAATGCTAACACCCCCCCGCTTGCTGTGCAAGACGGAGGTGTGTCTTAATTCCTATAAAATATGTATGTTTTCGTGTCAGCCGTTTTGTAATTTGATTTCGGCACGTTTGCGAGCTGTCGCATCGAGGATGCGTTTACGCATACGGATGAAGTGAGGTGTGGCCTCTACCAGCTCGTCAGGCTCAATGTATTCGATAGCGCGCTCCAGCGAGAAAATGCGCGGGGGCGTCAGCTGGATGGAATCGTTTTTGTTGGCGGAGCGGTGGTTGGTGAGGTGTTTTTCTCGGGTGGGGTTAACGGGGATGTCGATGGGTTTGGGATTTTCTCCCACAATCATGCCCTCGTACACCTCGTCTCCCGGGGCAATAAAGAGGGCTCCGCGCTCTTCTATGGATTGCAACGCGTAGGGGCGGGCAATGCCGTTTTCCATGGAGATGAGGGTGCTGCTTTGGCGGGTAACGATTTCTCCTGCATAGGGGGCGTATTCTTTGAAGAGGTGAGAGAAGATGCCGTGTCCGCTGGTAAGGTTAACCAGCTCGAACTCGAAGCCGATGAGCCCACGCGTGGGAATGGTGGCTTGGATGTAGGTACGGCCGTTGCCGGTGGTTTCCATGTTTTCTAAAATACCTCGGCGGTTGCCCAGAATGCGCACGGTGCCGTTGGCGCAGTCATCGGGCACTTCGATATAGACGGTTTCGAACGGCTCGCAGGTGACGCCGTTAATCTCTTGCGTAATCACTTTGGGGCGAGAGACGAGCACCTCATAATTTTCGCGGCGCATTTGCTCCACCAGAATAGCTATTTGCATGGTACCGCGGGCAGATACCTTAAAGACACCGGCTAAATCCGTATCCTCCACCTTAATGGAAATATTGGTGCGCATTTCGCGCATCAGGCGATCGCGTATCACGCGGCTTGTCACATTTTTACCGTCTTTGCCACCCATGGGACCGTCATTGATACTGAACTCCATTTGCACGGTGGGCGGGTCGATTTGGACAAAGGGCATGGGCTCTCCCTCCGGGTCTGCCACTAAGGTTTGGCCAATGTCCACATCTTCAAACCCGGAGATACCGATGATGTTGCCGGCTTCTCCTACGGCAGAGTCTGTGGTTTGCAGGCCGCTGTATTCAAAAAGCTTGGTCACTTTGCCCTGTATGCGGTTGCCGTTAGGTTGCAGCAGGTAAAGGGTGTCCCCCTTTTGCACGCGTCCGCTGGTAATGCGCCCCACGGCCACGCGCCCTACATAGTCGTCCCAATCTATGTTGGAGATGAGCATCCGGAACGGTTTGTCCGGGTCGGCTTCCTTGGGGGCAGGTATGTGGTTGACGATTTGGAACAGCAGGGGCGTGCAGTCTACCGGCGGCTCTCCCTCCAAATGGCTCATAAAGTAGCCGTCTCGGGCAGAGCCGTATACAAAGGGGGCTTCAAATTGCTCTTCCGTTGCATCCAAATCCAGCAACAGCTCCAATACTTGGTCGTGCACCTTCATCGGGTCTGCATGCGGGCGGTCTATCTTGTTTACCACTACAATAGGCAGCAAGCCTTCCTCCAACGCCTTGCGCAGTACAAAACGCGTTTGTGCCTGTGGCCCCTCGTAAGCATCCACCACCAATATCACGCCATCCACCATTTTCATCACACGCTCCACTTCGGCCCCGAAATCTGCGTGCCCCGGCGTGTCTACAATATTGATGGTGTAGCCATTCCAGTGGATAGAGGTGTTTTTTGCCTTAATGGTGATGCCTTTTTCGCGCTCCAAGTCCATGGAGTCCATGGCGCGCTCCTGCACCTCCTGGTTTTCTCTGTAAGTACCGCCGGCTTTGAGCAATTGGTCTACCAAAGTGGTTTTACCGTGGTCTACGTGGGCGATAATGGCAAGATTGCGGAACTTGGAGGAATCACTCATAGTATGTATCTGGCAGCGGGTAACACGCAAGCCGCATAATTTTATCATATTTGCCCCTATGCGTAAAGCCCGAAGTGCCGTATTGCCCCTTTTTTGCAAAAAAATCCCCGGTCTGTGTAGAGCCGGGGAGGGGGGAGTTTAACTGTTGATAAGCCTTACAGCAGCTCTGCCAAGATGGCGGGGAAGCTCTTGGCGTTGGCTTTAAGAGAGGTGAGAAGCTTGAGCTCCAGAGCATCTACTTGCCCGTCGCCCTTCACTTTATCGCAAAGCCATAGGGCTTCGTCGGCATCAATTTCGCCCGGTGTTGCCTCGTCTTCCAACAGGTAAGAGGAGATGACTTTCACAAAAAGTTCCTCCCACTCGGGGGCGTTCTCTTTGCCGGATACGGCATCGCTGAGCTCGAACATGAACTCGGCTTCCTCTTTGTCAATCTTGCCGTCTGCATAAAGCAGGCTTTCCAACTGCTTTACTTCTTCTGCATCGATTATGCCGTCTGCCAAAAGGGCTTTCTTCAGGTCTGCTAATGCGCTCATGGTGGTATGTATTTTTTACGGTTGATATGCTCGCGGAGAGAATCTGCGAAGCTCTAGGCTAAATCTAGCAAATTTTTTCTCAGAGTCAAGAAAGAAGTGTTTTAACACCCTCTTTTTTGCTTGTTGTGTGTCTTGTTTTCGTGTTAATTTAATTTGAGTAAAATATTGTGTATAGCGCGTTTACCTATTAATCACCGACGCAACCGTTTATCCCGACAAAGCGTAGCGCATGCCCCACCGTGTGCGTTACGCTTTTTTAGTGAAATAGAGTTGACAATTCCGGGGCTTTGTTATAAAAACAAGTGCGCCTCCTAACGAGGCGAAATTTTAACATTGCATACCATGAACACAATAAAACCTTTTTGTCTGAACGTGACGACAAATCGTTTCTTCGAATGGGCGATTGTCGCTGTGATTCTGATTAACTCTTTGTTGATTGGTGTAGAAACCTATATCACCACACCTGCCATCACCCTGACGCAGAACATTATCTTGGGTATTTTTACCGTTGAGATTTTAATGCGTTATATTGCCGCTAAGGATAATAAGACCTTTTTCAGCGGGGGATGGAACATTTTTGATTTATCGTTGGTGCTGATAGGTTATATCCCCGAGGCGTGGATAGCCAATGCGTCCATGGCGATGGCCTTCCGAGTATTGCGCGTGTTCCGCGTGTTGCGTTTGCTGCGCACCTGCAAGGAGATTAAGTTGATTATCAGCGTGCTGATTAAATCGTTCAGCGCACTGTTCTATAACCTGATGTTCTATTGCATTTTCCTGTATTTGTTTGCCATCATCGGTGTGTCTCTCTTCAAGTTACCGCAGGCAGATACCTTGCAGGGCGAGGAGCTTGCCCGCTACGAGCTTTACATAGAGAATGCGCCGCATGCTCCGGGTAATGCGGCAGACCCCTACGGCACTCTGGATGAATCCATGTTCACCCTCTTCCGTGTGATGACGGGCGACGACTGGTCCGACGTGCGCTATAACCTTATTACAGCCAGCGAGCAGCAGGTGGTGAAGGTTTCTCCTGCCGTTATTACCCTTTATCATGTCATTTGGTTCATTATTTCGGCATTCTTACTGCTTAACTTGGTGGTAGGTGCAATCCTTAATAACTACCAAGTGGTTATGGATTCCATTAAGAAAGAAGACGAGCAAAACCCCGCCTAGTTTGCTCCATTGGCACGTTTTGAACAAAAAAACGGACCGTTGTTCTGATAATGGAACAACGGTCTGTTTCTTAATCAGGTTGCAGATGTCGGGATTGCTCCCTTATTGCCCTTGCCATTTGTAGGCATGGCTTGGGGAGCAAGCCGCATCCGTAGCCGGGGCAAGGGGCTTGTGGGTATAGCGTACAGCACTAATCTCTGCCTTGCTTTTGCCAAGGGAGATGTCGATTCCTTTTTGAGCAGTGGTTGCTTCGGCCGGGCTTAACCCTTGTCCTACCAGCATATCGCCCACCCATACATAATAACCGGAGGCTACGTTTAAGGCAGCGTCGCCGGGGTGCCATACCACGCGCACGGGGTGCTCCGGGGCAGAGTTATCGGTGCAGTACAGCACGGTGTCTCCCCAAAGTAGGGCGCATTCGCTGATGCGGAGGCAACCGCTGTTGGTACCGTCGCTCAGCGTGATGGCTGTTGCGTTATCGTGGGGCTCCCAGCCTCCTTTTTTACCATTGCCTACGCGGTATGTAAACTCGGCACTGTAGCCGGTATCGGCAGAAAAGTCTGCGGCGATGGTTTTGCTGCCGTTTTTCTTTTTGTTTTTGGCGATTCGGGTATTATCGCGCTCCCAATCGGTGGCGGATTCTCGGGGCAAGCCGGCAGTGCGCCCGCCGATACCCATGGTTTGTGCCAAGTTGCCGGCGATAATTAAGGAGCCTTGCTCGTTGGGGTGCAGCCCGTCTCGCCCGGGTTTGTTGGACATAGAGTCCGGCCAGCTGAAGGGCACAGGCAGGGTGAAATCCACCATGCCGCGATTCACATCCGCAAAAATAATTTTTTTGCCGTGTTGTTTGGCATATTGTTCGCACCATGCCTCAAGCAGATGATTGTGGCGTTGTACGGCGAGGTGGCGCTCCGGTTGGTTGTTGTTGTGGTGGTTGCCCCAGCAGGGTACGGCCATGATGTAGAGCACGTCGCTATCCTCTTGCAGGGTATCTGCGGCAATTTTACCCATATTCCCCCAGTCGTCCGTGGGTCTGCGGTTGTATTTGCCTTGTTTGGCCGTAACTTTGCCGCCCAGCACGTTTTGCATTTTGCGTACAAAATCGGCTTCTGTATAGCCGCCGTCGGAGAGCAGGTCGTTTGTCCCCATCAGGCAACACCAAGTGTCGCAGTTAAAGGTTGCGGCAGCACTTTTGGTGGAGTGCCCGCCGTAGTTCACCCCGGTCATGCCGGCGTTAGAGCCGGATATGATGTTGTGGGTGCGGCCGGAGGACTGCGCCAGGTGTACATTGGGAAAATCCGTGCCGCCGTATGCGGTGCCTTGGTCGCTGGTGGTCAGGTTGCTGTAACCCGGGGTGTAACCTTCTCTCGGACCCACGATTTCTGCTTCTATGCCGTTATCCACCAAAATTTTAAAGAGTTGCCAACGCCAAGTCTGGTCGTTTACGCCGTGGGTGATGCTGTCTCCCATAAACATGACGCGCCCCAGGGTTTCTGCGCCGGTTCTGTTGCTGTTGTAGGCTTGCGTGAAGTCTTTGGGGGCCTCGTAATCATCTGTATTTAAGGTGGATTTGCTGTTGATGGTGAGGGCTGTCACATAATTCAGGTTAATGCGGTAGCCTTGGGTGCTGTGAATTTTGACGGATTTGAGGTCGTCTGCCTGCAGCAGTACGGTTTCTGCGCCGCTTGAGCTTACAGAGCTAACACGCACACCTTGGCTTTGGCTGTTGGTGAGTTTAAGCGTAACCACGCCGTCTTTTGCGTGGTGTTGCAGGGTGGAGTACGCTATTTTCATATGGGGGCGCCATATGGTGCCCGCCCAGTAAAAACAGAGCTCGGGCTCTCGCTCACCGGTCGCGTTGTCGGTATCTGCTATATCTGCCAATCCGTATGCCACGGCGTTGGTCTCCCACAGCAGCAGCGGGCTGCCGCTTTTGTAATCATTGGAGTTCACATAGCTGTGCAGCGAGTTCAGATTCAGCCGTACCTCTATTTCCGTTTCGGCTGCGGATCTCACGGCAAAATGCCCTTGCCCGTCGTATATCACCCGGTTGGCTGTGTCGCATTGCGCGGAGGACAAATCGCTGTATGTGGCGCCGGCTGCTGCCTGCACCAGCAATGCCAGCGTACCCATTACCTGAGCTGTTAATTTCATATGTTTGTTGTATTGTTTACGGTTGGATTTCCTACTACTTGTCTATGCTATTATTCTAGCAAAAAAATGAGGTATGGCAAGCAAGAAATTATGGTATTTTCAGGCTGATGCTGTAATCGAGTAGGGGGGCTTTCGCCCCCCTCTCACACCACCGTACGTGCCTTTTATGGCATACGGCGGTTTCTCGGCGTGTGTTTAGTCCCGGAACTACGATTCCTGCCGCAACTCTTTATCTCTCCTCGTCAGATACCCTGACAACTCCTCCGCACCGTTACGTGGATTCGGACTTGCACCGCTTTCCATCCCTCGGTCGAGGCTTCGTACATTTCAGTACTTCTTGGCTCTGCTGCTGTATGTTCTGAGATTTGAGTGGTTGCCCACGCCGTGATTCAGCCCTTCCCAC